>CALBPH010000386.1 GCA_937899365.1 uncultured Leptolyngbya sp. | reverse complement strand
GGGGATAGCTGACGACACCGTTGTACCTGGGACGGCGCAACAATTGTAAACTTGATCCCCTCTTGGATAAGCACCCGGAGGGTGTCCTGGTCAATGGCGGTTTCAGACAGCCATATGCCCTCGGGATCGCGGTTAAATCGCTTACGAAAATCGGCAATTCCCCACCGCACCTGGGTAAGCTTGTCACGCTCGTTGGCCAGGGGCAAAATGATGTGGTTATAAACCTGGGCGATGGCATTACCATGGCCGTTGTTGCGATCGCAGCTGCGCTTATCCGCCGCCAAAATCCGGCGATAGGTTTCAATATCGTGGCGGGCCAGCCAGCTCATCAGGGTGGGGCCAATATTGAAACTTAGAAACTCATAGTTGTTAACGATCTGAAGCACCTGACCCTGATGGTCCATGATGCGGGCAAACGCATTGGGTCGGTAGGACTCCCGTAAAATGCGCTCATTCCAATCGTGGAAGGGGGCTGCCCCCGGCTGTCGCTCTACCGCTTCTAGCGACGGGTTCTCCCGGGGCGGCTGATAAAAGTGCCCGTGAACACATACATATACCTCAGCTGAAGACAACTCAGAGGATTGCACCTCAGCCGACGGCATCAGCTCTTGATAATCAGAGACTGACGTCGTCACAGAATGGGAATTTGCCATGTTGTGTGACACTGCACTATAGAAAAGATCTAAAAAAGAGAACGGCGACAACCTGCCACTGGAATTCACTATATCCGGAGGGGCAGAACTAGGAGCTTAGTCCACAGAACCTAACTGAAGTAGTCGCTCGCTACGACATCAGGACTTGAAATCGTTCACAGCCACTTTAACGGACTTAGGATTTCTTATCCACGGAAGTTATGTTTCTCAAAACAGCGTTACGTAACAAAACATTGTCTCGTTCATAACCTCTTTTGTTGATGCTGAGACTATGGTCAAACACCCTTAGAGCCTGAGTTAGACGCCATTAAAAGCTGTTGTCTAGATAGGTTAATCCTGGCAGCAACTGTCACCTGGCAACAGAACAGAAAAACACGGGGATCGCTGCTGGAAGCGGTGGCATCTGTTTTTGTTTATACCGGGATCACGTCATACCGGGATCAAGAGAAAACCTGGGTTTCCAATGGTTACGGTTAGAAACCCAGGTTCATCGGTTTTGACAGTTCAAACGGATCATTCCCACAGGGACAAGCTAAGACAGTTTGACACCTAGATAGGTTTTAGTCAGATAGTTGGCAATCCGCTTAAAATTATTGCGCACCGCTGGACGCACGCTTTCTCCTGAGGTAATGCCCAGGAGATGGGCAAAGGCTTCGTCAGAGATGGTGCCATTTTGATGTTGCTTAAAGGCATCAATGACCGTTAGCAGCTCATCGCTAGAAAACTGATAGCCCATAGATGCTGCCAACTCAGTGACTTTTGGCGCGCGCTGGCTCAGGGCTAAGGATTCTTCGGGATCAAGGTTAACACTAGAGCTAATATCACCGTCACCACAGCCAAGCATCTGTTCGAGCTGTTGCTGTAGCGCGGTGTTATCAGCCGTTTTCCGCATAAATTGCAGAACAGTATTAGTAGTCATAGGGTAGTCTCAGGGTAGGTTATTCGACAAATCTAGCAAAAAGACCATAGTGAGTCGTTTGGTCTATTCCTATCATTAGCTATAACAACTTTGACCCCAAGTTAACGTTAACAAAAACAGAAATTTTATCGAGCACCACCAGAACGGGTGCGGCTAGGCTTACCAGCGGGCGCAGGGGTGTAGCGATGGCGGTTACGACGCTTTTGACGCTTGGCATTAGAAAGGTAAGCCATAACAGGATGTCCTTTAACGACTGACTACGAGTTCTGTGGGAATAGCCAGTGAATGTCATCTGGCCTGCCCACACTGATGTCTTCAAGAGTCAGTTCGGTATTCCGCACATTTTCAGGTAGCACTGTTCACTCCGGGCCTTAACAATACGTTTGAACCATAGAGCCATAGGCCAGGCTATGATTCACGGGAAGAGTACGGGAAGCCCAACTTATCCTTAGCGTCTCACCATGCCCTCTAAAATGTGGTGGGCTCTCAGCGTGGAGTTAGGGTGAACCCCCAGGGGTATTCTGACTATAATCTTAAAGCAAGACACTATTAACGATGTCATGATTGATCTCGCCGTCCTCGCCACAAAACTCAGAACCGGCGATCTCAAAGATAAGAAGCTATCGTTGGCAGCGTTACGCGACATCCCTGGCTCCGATGCCCTAGAGCTGATCAAGCTAGTGCTGGATGATGACAATCAGCAGGTCCGTTCAATGGCAATTTTTGCCCTGGGCATTAAACAAACGGACGAAAGTTTTGCGTTATTGGTCAAAATTTTAGAGACTGACCCGGACTATGGCATTCGAGCAGATGCGGCCGGGGCCTTGGGCTATTTGGAAGACCCCCGCGCATTTGAGCCGTTGATTCGGTCATTTTATGAAGATACCGACTGGCTAGTGCGCTTTAGTGCCGCCGTCTCCCTAGGCAATCTAAAGGATCCCCGCGCCCACGATGCTTTGATTCAGGCCCTCAATAGCCCGGAAGTGATTTTACAGCAGGCCGCCATTGCCGCATTTGGTGAAATTGGAGACTTGAGTGCCGTTGATGAAATTCTGGCCTTTGCCCAATCAGAGGACTGGCTAGTCCGGCAGCGACTGGCGGAAGCCTTGGGCAACTTGCCCAGTGCGAAGGGAACGTCTGCCCTGCGATATATGGCCAAAGACAATCATCCTCAGGTGTCTGAAGCTGCAAAAATTTCCCTTGAGCGTCTGGCAGACCGGACCGCTAAGGTGGACACGGAGTAAAGGACGACCATCATTGAGACGATGGGGCTGCCCCCTTACTGCACCCACGGGTCTAGCTCACGGTAGTCGGGCAGGGTGGTGTCAATTTGAGTTCCCTGACGCAGAACGATGCGATCGCACTGAGCCCTTGCCACTAGCTCATTGAGGGTGCGGGCTTTAAAGCAAATCAGATCGGCGGGAGCGGCTGGCTTTAAGACACCCAGGTTTTCTAGCCCCATGAGCTGAGCGGGTCGGCTAGTGACGCTCTGGGGCCAGTGGGTAAAGGGACGATCGAGATGGCCAATGCGCACCGATTGTTTAAATACGTCTAAGCCATCGTGATCGCCATAGGCATAGAACGGATCGCGGCAGTTGTCGCTGGCCAGGGCCACCGGAATACCCCGCTGATGCAGCTCGTGCAGTATGGTCACACCGCGATATCGCGGTGTGTGCTCAGGCTGACGATCTTGAAGGTAGAGATTACACATGGGCAAACTGACAATGCCAATATTGGCGGCTTTGACCAGGGTCAGAGTTTGCTCAACCACCTCGGGGGATTGCACCGATAAACTGCAGCAGTGGCCACAGGTAATGGCCCCTTGAAAGTCATGACGTAAGGCGGCCTCGGCCACATAGCGCAGGGTTATATCCTCAGGGTCGAGGCTTTCATCGGTGTGAAAATCTAGATCGAGACCGTAGCGTTTGGCCAGGGTAAACACCTGGTCTAGCTGGAGCACAATATCGTCATTCATATAGGCTACGCCCCCCAGCACCCCACCAAATTCTGCCACCAGCTGGGCCAGAGGTTCTGCTTCAGGGGTCAGAAAATAATCTAAGGACACTAGACAGACCGCTTGGAGGATAAGTCGGTCACGCCACTGACGACGGAGCTCGTCAAACACTTTGAAACTGGTTTGTCCTAAGGGACCAAAGCTATCTAGGTGGGTGCGAATCCCTCGGGTGCCGTGGGTATAGCTGCACTTAAGGCCAAACTCCATGCGATGGTAAAGCTCATCGGCCTGCCAGTTGCCATGATCCTTTCGCACCGTATCCAACGCGCCCATAAAGGTACCATCGGGGTTAGGGCAGCGGGGCCAGATGTGGCCCTTGTCCAGGTGGGTGTGCATATCGACAAAACAGGGCCAGATTAACCCCTCACCCAGATCAACCGCCGGGCGATCGCCCACCGCAGCTTGTCCGGTGGGGACAATGGTTGCGATCGCACCGTCACACACTTCCACATCTACCGCCACCAGCTCTTCTTGATGGGGAAATGCCCGCAGCGCCGGCAGCGGGCTTAGATCCATATCCAGCAAGCATAGTGGCACCCGGCCATTTGTTAACCAGTAGTGCGCGGCATCAGGCACATTGATAAATCCAGGCATAGTGGTCTTTATGATTAGTTTTCTCGTTTGATGGCACTCTCATGCCAGTGTCGCAGCAATCGATCGGACACTATCGTTAGACCCACAAAAATGACGACACCCAGGACCGTTGTCATTAGTAAGGCGGCAAACATGCGGGGGATTTGTAAATTAAAGCTGGAAATCAGGATCTGATAGGCAATACCGGAGCGGGTACCGCCGGTACCGGCCACAAATTCGGCCACTACTGCGCCGATTAGGGCCAGACCACCGCTAATGCGTAACCCGCCGAGGAAATAGGGCAGGGCACTGGGTAATCGCAGATGAATTAGGGTTTGCCAGCGGGATGCGCCATAGATTTCAAACAGGTTTTGTAAATTATGGTCAGCGCTATTTAGACCCAGGGTGGTATTAGACACAATGGGAAAAAAGGCCACAATCCAGGCGCAGACCACCAGGGCCATAAATGTATTGTTTTGCAGCCAGATGATGATTAGGGGTGCGATCGCAACAATCGGCGTTGTCTGCAAAATCACCGCATAGGGAAAAAAGCTCCGTTCAATCCACTTACTCTGGGCAAACAAAATCGCAATCAATAATCCCGAAACAACTGCAGCTAAAAATGCAAACACCGTAATTTGAATGGTCACCAACAGCGACGGGAATAGGTCTCCCCAGTCTTCTATAAGGGTTTTAAGTACTAACCCTGGACCGGGCAACAGATAGGGAGGTGTGTCGGTCATCCGAACAAATATATCCCAACCCAACACAGCCAAAAACCCAACGAGGGCAGGCGCTAGCCAGTTCCATAATGTTGTTGATCGTCTCTTTTTAGCCATTCTTGATTTCCTCTCACCTGGTCCTCTCACCTGGTCCTCTTATCTGGCCCTTTCTCTCGCGCTCTTTGACGATGGATTCTCTTATCTGTTTTCTCTTTTAACCCGCACCGACCTTCTCTGCCTCCGACAGCACCGCCATAATCTCTCGACAATAGTGGTTAAACTGGGACGATGTGCGAAATGAATCTGTCCTCGGATAGGCCGCTTCGATGGGAATATCCGCAATGACCCGCCCGGGGCGCGCCGCCATCACCACCACACGTGACGAAAGGTACACGGCTTCATAGAAGTAGTGGGAAACAAACAGGACCGTCCAGTGTTTTTTCTCCCACAGATGTAGTAAATCGCTATTTAATCGGCTGCGGGTCATTTCATCTAGGGCCCCAAAGGGTTCATCCATCAGTAGCACCCGAGGTTTGGTAACCAGCGCCCGAGCAATGGATACACGCATTTTCATCCC
>CALBPH010000385.1 GCA_937899365.1 uncultured Leptolyngbya sp. | reverse complement strand
GCAGCAAAGGGCTGTTGCTGAGAGACCGTCAGCTCATACTCCCCCGTAGCCTCAACGGTATCAATTTTTTCCGACAGCAAGAACGCAGGACGACCGCCATTATCCATAAATCGCTGAATAGAAAAAGCCATCACCTCAGCATTGAAGGCAGAACCATCGTGGAGCATCACCCCTTCACGCAAAGGGATTGTATAGGTCAAACCATCATCACTAATGGTCGGCATCTCCGTCGCCAGCTGCGGTTCTAGCGTCGTTGTTCCTGGTGCATAGGTATAGAGACGATCCCCAAGGTTATAAAGCAAAATACCTGGGAAAATTTCGTAGGCATCGGCGGGGTCTAAGGTCCGGGCACTCAGGGTTGTGCCCATGGTTACCCGTCCGTTAGACGCAGCAGGAGTTGACGTTCCTTGATCGGCACCACCGCCACAGGCCACTGCAAAAACAAGGCACAGACTAAACAGACCAATGTAGTAACCCAGAGCACGCAGTGGCCTTAAACGCCTACCCAACAACTGAACCAACATAGGGAAACTCCGATACGCTAACGAACCGTCATGGCGTACTTAAACAAAGCCCAGATACAACTATGTTTCAAGTACAACCCATGGGTGCTAGTTTTACCATTCTCAGAGGTTTCAAGCAATTAGACGGGTAACCGCCCCCCAGAAACCCACAGATGTTTTGCAGCTGGGGTACTTGTCAAATAATAAAGGTTCTATAGAATAGACATCACATTGAGAACTCAGCAATCTCAAGTAATATGCTGTATTAATCAGGCTTTGGTAGGGTCCTCATGATAAAACTGTGGCATTGCTAATCCTTGATGTTGTCCTATCCGTAAGTTCTTGGCTTCGAGCACTGCTTTCAGATTGGCTCATCCTCTAAAGTGAGGATGGGTAAATTTCAGAGAAATTGCTTCAATTTTGGATATTTGAGACATCTGAATCAATATTTTTAGGATTTTTGATCCGAACTATGGGCTCAGCTACAAAAGATCGACCCACAACCTTTATGACAGACGTATCTATCTTCTCAAGTCAGTAACAGCGTATTTTCCATTCAGTAGCACTGCTCACTAAGCTAGGGCCAGGAGCCTATACATGCAAACTACGACAAAATCAGGCTTTCAACCCTCAGGGCGACTGTATCTTCTACTCGCCATTGCTATCTTTGGAGCCGCCAACGCCGTCACTCGAAAACTAACAGAGTTAGGTGAGCTGAACTTAATCGATGGGCGCAACCCTATTTCCTTTTGCAATGTACTATTCATTGGCAATTTGTGCGCTCTTATCCTTCTAGCCATTACCTACTCCCGCGAGTGGCGTAAACCGTTACTACAACAGATTAAATGGCAGAGTTGGCTATCCATGGCGGTGGTGGCAATTTTGGGAGCAGCCATTGTACCCACACTAATTTTCACAGCACTCGCTATTACGCCAGTGACCAATGTGATTTTAATCAGCCAGATTGATACCCCCCTAGTGTTGGCATTGTCGGTGTGGGTACTAGGAGACCGGGTTAATAAATGGGTGGTGGCTGGAGCAGTGGTTTCATTTATCGGCGTTGCCCTAACGGTTTTAATTCAGCCACCTGGCACTGAAATGATGTCTATGAGTATGGGCATGGCGGTTGGTCGCGGGGCCTTGTTAACCCTGATCGCTGCTGTGATCAAAGCAGTTGCTAATCTGGTGAGTAAGATTAGTCTGCGAGAGATTCCGTTAGGGATTTTCAGTGTTTTTAGAATGTTTATTGGAACAGTATTTTTCTTTGGGGCGACGCTGATTCTCTATGGACCTGAACACTTTATGGATGTGGGCTCACCCTTTTTATGGCAGTGGATGTTGTTCTACGCTGCGATCATTGTTGTTGCTGGTCAAACATTTTGGTTTAACGGACTCAAACGTAGTACTGCCAGTGAAGTCTCTTTTGCGACGGCGTTTAACCCCATCATTGGTATTCTCTCTGCTTTTATACTCTTGGGTGAGATACCCACCTTTGGTCAGTACCTGGGCGGTGTCGTCATTTTGGGTGGCGTCGTATTAAATCAAATTGGTGTACAGCGTTTAAATCTAAGTCGTTCTTCTCAAAAACCGAGTGATAAGGAAATGAGCGAATCTGGCGGATTTAAAGGCATCTAACCCCTACAATCATCTCTATATATAATATTGATATTCTCTGGGGCTTGCCTATGATTTCTCTAGACCAGCCATATTTAGACCAGCTCAAGGATGTTAAAACCCAACCAATTTTCATCTTGGGCGATCATCGTTCGGGAACAACGTTGTTGTATCAAACGCTGGCTTCAACCCAATGTTTTAATGTGGTCAAGGCATACCACATCATTAAGTATGATGAGATTCTACATAATTATCACAACAATATTGAACAGAAGAAACTGCAAGAATTACAGGATGAGTTTGAGCGGTTGGGGATTTGCGATCGCGAATTCGATAGGGTTCCCGTTTCACCCAATCTCCCTGAGGAATATGGTTTCATTCTACGAAACACTATAGATAAGCTACACATCAGTGACGAAAGTCTACCTAAGTTTTTAGAAATCTGCCGCAAGGTACAGAGCACATCTGATCTAGAGAAACCCCTGCTCCTCAAAAATCCATGGTGTTATCCCTACTTTCTCTACATTCACCAAGCCATCCCTAACGCTCGATTTATCTTTATCCATCGTAATCCGATAAATGTAATCAACTCCAAACTCAAGTTAATTGACCAAGTGTTATCAGGCTGGAATGACTATACGGGACTTGTATCCAAGAAATATAACAAGATTTTCAAAAATCCAGTCTTTCGGCTAATGTACCGACTGATGTACTTTCCCCGCTTCAACATTGGTCTCAACAAAGTATTGCAACAGGCCTTTGACGCCACATCATACTATGTAAACAACATCGACGATTTACCAGCGTCAACCTACATCTCTATCCGATTTGAAGATCTGTGCGAATCCCCTGAAACAACCCTGACGCAAATTTTCAACTTCTTGAACACAACACCCGTTATCCCCATCGACTATCCGTCACTGATTAACAAACGTCCTACAACCTTGATACCGACCGTAGCTCATAATCAAAAGCGTATTACCAAACGTCTTGCCCCCTACTTCAAGTTACAAAACTACCCTGGCTAACTCCCACAGTCTGACCGTAAAAGGCTACGACTGGTTTAGAGGTCCTGGCAATTGCCAAAGCGTCTTAGCTAGATAGCGATTTGAGTTTCTTAGCCCCTGACAATGAATAAACTCTTTAGTGGCATCGGTCTATTAGGTCTTTCTGGGTTTATGATGTTGGGCTTTGCCAAGGCCGATCTGAGCGATCAGTCCATGGCAGTGAGAACCCTCACCTTTGGCCTAAGGGTAGGTTTACCCTTAGCAGGCGGCATCGGACTCGTAGCAAAGTCATCGGCGAGATCGCAACCGTCGCCTCACCCATAGCGCAACCAATCAACTCAGAACCCTACAATCTGAAATCCTTAAGCTAGCTCAAGCAAACCAAGGAAAACTGACTGAAATTGAAGTTATATCCGAATTAGGCATCGACTCTGCTGTAGCTAATGAGGTCCTTACCTCTCTGTGCCAACAGGATCTGGCCGAAATCGAAATGACAGACTCTGGACTATTAGTCTACGCATTCCCTGCCATTCAGCAGCTCCCCAACAAACACACCTCACGAGGTCTGCTTGATGCCTAGCACGCCAGAACCTCGGTATGACTGCCCCGTATGCACGGGACTACCGATGAAAAAACTCAAAATCACCCGCCAGCATCAAGAAGTATTCCTAACCCTTGATTGCTGTAACCGTTGTGGTGGTGTGTGGTTCGATAAGGGTGAAGTGCAATTATCCCAAAAAATTCAATCGCCCAAGGTTCGTCAACACATTACTCAGAAACCTCGAACATGGATGATTCATTGCCAGGATTGCAATACCCTAATGGATCGAAACCTCGAACACTGTGAGACCTGTGGCTGGCACAATCAAATTAATTGCCCAGTGTGTGCAAAGGTACTAGAACGAAAACGCCACAAGGGGCTTACCTTGGATATCTGCCACAGTTGTCACGGCGTCTGGTTTGACCAAACAGAGTTAGCTGCGCTGTGGAAACATTCACATCCAGAACCACACCAGTCTGCCAGAAAACAGCCTACTGCTAATCAGCCCAAAACTGGTGAAGCTCCAATCTCACCAGGGGCGAATTACACTGGGGGTGATTTGGTCAGTGACACTGTGGCACAGGTCATTGTTGAAGGTAGTCTGGATACCATTCAGGACAATGAAACCCTCTATATGGCTGCAGATTTGGTCCAGAGCACCGCTGGTAATCTCACTAGAGACAGTGCCCAAACTGTAGCTGCCACACCTGAAGTAGCTGAGGGTGCAGTGGAGACTCTTGCTAAGATAGCTGGTGCAGCGTTGGAATCCGTGGGGGAGCTACCAGAACTTGCGACAGTTATCCTTGAGGTCACCGGGGAAATCGCCGGTAGCATGACAGAAGGGTTAGCTGAGGTCATTGCTGATCTGTTTTAGACATTGGTGATGGGGTGAATAAATGAGCTATCAGCAGGCAATGCAAGCGGGTGATTATGGGGTTGCGATCGCAACGCTAGAAACCCTGCTCCAGAACAACCCCAATCAGCCCAGGCTTTGGTATACCAAAGCCGTTGCCCTGCTCAGCCTCAAACAGCCCACCGCCGCCATCATTGCCATCGAGCAGGCCCTGCGTCTAAATCCTAATATGGCCATAGCCCACAGACTCTTGGCCAAGGCGCACCGCCAAACCGGCGATACATCGAAGGCGATCATGGCTTACAAACAAGCCACCCGACTGTACTTAAATGCCCAAGACAGGACAAATGCCCAAGCCTGTTTAGCTGAAATTGAAACCCTACGACCTAATACTGAACCCCTGATCTCCTCTAAAGGATTTTTAGATGATGCGATCGCAGCCACGCAGCAGGGTAACTACCGCAAAGCCATCCAGGACCTAAATTGGCTACTACAGCTGGAACCCCATAATGTAGAAGCCTTAGTGCAACGTATAGCAGTCGCCATTAAGGTTAGGACGCTTCATTGAGAACATGCTCCATAGCTTCGCGCAAGGTATCAAACTGTTTTACACATTTTCGAATACGGCTCTTGAGCCAAGACCAACACCGTTCAATCTTATTCAAGTCAGGTGAATAGGGCGGCAAGTACCAGACCTCGCACCCTGCAGCCTTCACGAGTGCTTCAATATTTCCCCCCTTATGGAAGGTCGCGTTATCAATCACCAATTTCTGACCAGGCTTGAGGGTTGGAATTAAACACCGAGTTAACCAGGTTTCGAAGACAGTTCGGTTGCAGGCTCCTTCTACCGTAAATGGGGCGAGCAATTGGCGACCGCACAGAGCGGCGATCATATTGACCCGTCCGCTTCGCCGTCCTGACTTGAGCGCATACA
>CALBPH010000384.1 GCA_937899365.1 uncultured Leptolyngbya sp. | reverse complement strand
GGTAGTGTTACGGGAGAGCATATCTACATCACCACCCTTAAGTGCTTCAAAGCGCTCGGTGGAGTCTAGGTTGCGATATTCAACCGCATCAGGGTCGTCAAATAGGGCTGCTGCTACGGCCTTACAGACATCAACGTCTAGACCCGAGTAGGTACCGCTCTCATCAACAAAGCTAAATCCGGGAATACCACCATCGACACCACAGTTTAGGGTGCCGCGGCTCAGGACAGTGTCTAGACGACTGCCACCGCCACCAACGGCATCAGCAACCGTATCGGCTGCATCGCCAGCGGCCTCGGTTGCCGTATCAACCGCATCTTGAGCACCACCGCATGCTGCCAGGGGTAGAGCAACAGCAAGTAGCGCTGCTAATGAAAGACTCCGTTTGGACATAGTTACCACACACCTTATTTAAGACAGATCAAGCCAGTTTGGCTGGAAAGCTAACAATTCCTGGCTGGCCCCTAAACTTGCGGTTGATAGTCGCAGCCCAGGGCAAAACCAAGCCTGAATTTTTATGCATTCTAAGACGATATGTTATCGCCTGCCAGGAATTAATACGTATAATACGCGGCAGTTAGGACAAGAATATGGGGCTGATAGGAACTGATTTCACTGAGATAGCAGGGTTTTGTATCGCAGATCACTATCTTTCAAACTTGAGTAAATTTTAAGACTTGCCTATTGTGACTTACGTAGTCTATCGAGATCATAGAGACAACATCGAACAACCAGGAACCGCTCCTAATCAGTTGCCCCCAATAGCCTTTAGCCAGAATATTTTTTGTGGTCTCGCTGAAGCTCGATAACCTTGGCCTAGCGCCCTATTTACTCTGCGCCATGTCTCGAATCAACGAAATCTTAGATTGAATATAGCGATTCACCTGGGTCAGCTCACCATTATCGAGGGGAGACTGGTGGCAAAGTTGCTCGACCACCCAGCTGGCCAAACTCTGATCGTCTAGGCTGAGGATATGGGTGCTGTGGGCAGCGTCAATCACAGACCACAGCTGACGAAGCAGAAAAGGAGACATGTAATTTAATCTTTTTTTAACATTCTCATTTCCATTATCACCATTACATGCCGAACTGGATGTTTATTTTTGACAAGTTTTCTTATAGGCAAGTCGGCTTAACCCAGACTAGGTCACTGTGATGAGGCTACTGTGTATTAGTAATGGGCATGGGGAAGATCTGATTGCCGTTAGAATTTTGCAGTCTGTGCAAGGGTTATTGCCCCATTTAGAGATGGCCGCTTTGCCGATTGTGGGTGAGGGGCGGCAGTATCAAAAATTAGGGATTGAGATTATTGGGCCAACAAAACAAATGCCCTCCGGTGGTTTTATCTACATGGACGGTCAGCAGCTGGCTCGGGATCTCCAAGGTGGGCTACTGCAGCTAACTGTGGCGCAGCTGCGGGCCATGGGTCAGTGGCTGCGCACCGATGATGTGGTGCTGGCGGTGGGGGATATTGTGCCGTTACTGTTTGGCTGGTTGAGCCGCTGTTCCTATGGGTTTGTTGGTACGGCTAAGTCTGAATATTATGTGCGCGATGAGCAGGGGCACTGCTTGGATCGGTCTACGCTGCTGGATGCCCTCGACTTTCAACGCACCTGTGTCTATATGCCTTGGGAACGCTGGCTGATGCGGCGTAGCACCTGCGTGTTTGCGCGGGATGGCATTACGACGCGACGCCTACAGCACTGGGCCGTGGAGGCCTATGATGCGGGCAATCCAATGATGGATGGGTTTTTAATTCCCGCTGGTCATGGGGTTAAGGACCCACAGCAGCTGACGGTGCTGCTGTTGCCAGGCTCGCGGGCACCGGAGGCCTATGACAACTGGCAGCGGCTGCTGCGGGGAATCGATACGATTAAGCACCACCTCAGCCAGCCAGTTACGTTTTTGACGGCGGCTACCCCCAGCCTAGAGCTGGCAACGCTGACCACAGCCCTGATGGACCATGGTTGGCATGGTGATGGGCAAGGCTATCGACAGGGCCAGAACGTGCTGCACATTGGCCAGGGGGCGTTTGTGGACTATGCCCAGCGGGCAGACGTTGCGATCGCAACCGCTGGTACCGCCACCGAACAGTTTGTGGGTCTGGGCAAACCCGTGCTCACCTTACCGGGCAACGGGCCACAATTTACCCACAGCTTTGCCCAGGCCCAGGCACGCCACCTCGGTCCCTCCGTCACCCTGGTGGAGCAGCCTGAGCAGCTGGGTCAGACACTCGCATCCATTTTGAATGACCCCGAACGCCGGGCGACTATCTATAAAAACGGTCTTCATCGTATGGGACCACCGGGGGCAGGGCAACGAATTGCTGAAATCTTAGCCAAAACTCTCTTGGTGGGCTAAGCAACGCCGCCCCTAGCCAATCAAGGCGCTGGGTGTCTGAGCTTTCAAATATTCCGTATTTCCCCCCGACTCACGGGTCAGGGCAATTTTGCCAGTGCGGGCAATTTCACGAATACCAAAGCGGTCTAGTACCTGGACAATGGCCACCATTTTACCGGGGTCTCCCACCACTTCGATGGTAAGGGATTCATCGGATACGTCCACCACTCGGGCCCGAAAAATCTGGGCAAAGTTAATGATTTCTGACCGGGTGCTGTTGGTGGCGTTGACCTTGAGCAGCATCAGCTCCCGTTCAACACAGGGTTTTTCGGTAATGTCATTGACCTTGAGCACGTTGATCAGCTTGTAGAGCTGCTTGGTCAATTGCTCAATCACGCTATCATCGCCCGGAACCACCATGGTGATGCGAGAGATCCCTGACTGTTCAGCCGGTCCAACGGCAAGGCTCTCAATGTTAAATCCGCGACGGGCAAACAGTCCGGCAATCCGAGAGAGAACGCCTGCTTCGTCTTCGACCAAAACAGAAAGGGTGTGTTTCATGGGAGGGACATGGATGGATGGCTAATTATTCTATGCCAGAAGCTGGGGTTCTGATCACCGACTTGATGTAATGCAAACACCCAAAACAGAAACTGGGATTCTCATGTAGGAAATCAGGGTTCTCAAGAAGCATCCTGAAACTGAAATCCGTTTACGAAAAATTTTATACATGCAAGCCGCTGCACAAACCCTTAGCAGCCGTTCATCCACTCCTGGCAGGAGCACACAGACATGGGCAAGCACATACTATTGATTGGAGTAAGCGAAGGGGAGCTGGCCACAGACCATACGGAACACTCACCTGCGATCGCAAATATTACTGCCCTCAAAGAAACCCTATTAACTGAAATTGATGGCCTGAGAGACGATCAGGTGATCACATTGATCAACCCCGATCTGCGACAAATGCGCCATGCCATTGCCCTGATGACCTATCGGTGTCGCCACGGGGATCTATGTCTGATTTATTACACCGGTTGCGGTGTGATCGATGCCCGCACTGGCACGATTTATCTACCAGCCAACGACACGCGGTTAGACGCCCTCACCACCACCGCTATCTCCAGTGACTATATCCGTCAGGCACTGCCCTCACTTCAAGAGGGTTTGAGCCGGGTGATGATTTTAGACTGCATGTGGGGAGCGCTACCGGCCCAGACTTCTGGCCATGGCACCGGCGGACTAACGCCGCACCTTAGCCGTCTATCGGCCACCCAGCTAGCGGACTGTAACTGTGCCTTATTTACCGCCCTGGGCAGCAACGCCCAGCCCTGGCCCAAGGCCAACGCGGATCTGTCGCTATATACCCACTGTTTAATCGAAGGGATTGCCACCGGGCTGGCCGACGTGGATGCCGACGGCAATATCTCCATGGGGGACTTGCAAACCTACATGGCCCAAGCCCTTAGGGAGACAAATCAGGAGATTCTTCCCATCGCCCTGGGAGCCGGCAGTGCCCAAGATGTTCTACTGTCGGCAAAACCCTACTCCCCCGAACGGGAATATCACCGCAGCGTGGCCGAATATGCCCAGAAGCACCAGGGACATATTTCCCCGACCGAGCGCAATATTCTAGAATTTTTGCGTCATCAGCTGGGGATCACACCGCAGCAGGCCGTAGACATTGAGGCCGACGTGATGAGGCCCTATGTTGTCCATCAGGAAAACTGCGATCGCTATCGCCATGCCTTTATGACGGCCCTAGAACTGGAGGCCCCCCTGGGAAATCCATTAAAAAAGTGGCTGCGGCACCTCCAGGGTGAGCTGGCATTAAGCTACGAAGAGGTTTCCACCATTGAGGCCCAGATCCTTAGCCACCATCAGCCCGCCGGCCTGCAAACCCTGCCCCGGTGGCTGACCCCGGTGGAGCCTCCCAAGCTCCCGGCCCACAGCCCCAACGGCCACTCTAGCCGCAACCCGTGAACGGTTGGCGATAACCGTCAACTACAAAACATCAACAAATTTTCAATAAATGCGATCGCAGGGCAATATAGGCCGTAAGCACATCCTAATTTCGCTTATCCTCCCTATTTGCCCATGCAGTCGGCTCCGTCCTACGCCCAACCCCTTTG
>CALBPH010000383.1 GCA_937899365.1 uncultured Leptolyngbya sp. | reverse complement strand
CCCACGACGAGGGCCCCCTCATAACCAATAATCACCAACCCTAGGCGGGCGGGCAATGCCGTACATAAGGCCGTCAGCATTAAGGGGGCGGCCCGAATCAGCGTATTTTGCCAGGCACTCCAACGACCAAAGGCCGCCTTATAAATCGAGCCGTAAACCGCAAACGGGTTTGCCCCTGCCAGGGCACAAAAACAGCCAAATATAATCAGAGCAACAATCAGAGCGGCCACGGGCAACACAATGGCTTCTAAGGAGCGGCGCGCCGGGCCAGAGACCCGTTGAGAAAGACTGACCATCAGCCGTCAATGCTGCCCTTAACACCCTCAATCAGCCAGTCCATTTTCTCCAGCTCAATGTTTTGCTGCTCGTACTTTTCACCCGCTGCCAAAACGGCCTTGCCGGTATTGTCCTTGAGTTCTCCCTCGTAAATGATCAGTTCACCCTTGAGAATCTTCTCCTTAGCCGCATCCGCATCGGCGATGGCCTCATCACTGACCGCCGGGCCATAGGCCGAAAGCTTACAGAAGTTATCGGCTAAACCACCGCGCAAAATATGGTCAATGTCACCGGCCATTAGGGTTTTACCGGCAACAAACTGCTCTCCTAGGAAGGTGTAGATACTTACCCAGTCCCACTCGGCCCCGGTGAGATACCCCATGGGGGCCAGTGGGCATTGGTCGGCGTGGTAACCGGAGCTAAAGATGCCTCGCTTCTCCTCCGTTTCCATGACCACCTTGGGGCTATCCACATGGCAGGTGACCACATCAATGCCCTGATCCGCCATGCTGTTGGTGGCCTCAGCTTCTTTTACCGGCAGCGCCCAATCTCCAGTGAAAATCACCTGGGTAGTGGCGGCTGGGTTTACTGACTTGGCCCCGAGGGTAAAGCTGTTGATGTTGCGTAGCACCTGGGGGATAGGCTTAGCGGCCACAAACCCTAGGTTGCCGCTTTTGGACGCATGACCGGCCACGACACCAGCCACGTATTGGGCTTCGTCAATGTAGCCAAAGTAGCTGCCCACATTATTGGGATGTACCCCATCTTGGTAAAGACCGCCCGCATGGAAAAACTGCACCTCAGGAAACTCCGCCGCTAGCTCCAGCATGTAGGGGTCAAAGTAACCAAACGACGTCGGGAACAGAACCGTAGCCCCGTCAATTTCGATCATATTACGCATGGTTTCCAGCACCGCCGTTGTTTCAGGCACGCTGGCTTCTTCAATGATTTTGATGCCAGGCACAGCGGCCATGGCGGCTGCCCCTTCGGCATGGGCCTGGTTATAACCAAAGTCATCCTTAGGACCAACATAGATAAAGCCCACCACCACGTCGCCCGGTGCCTCGCTTGTGCCCTCAGCCCCATCCGTTGATGCGGTAGGTGCTGGGGTACAGGCATTGAGTTTTGTGGCGGCACCAAAAGCGGTGGTCGCCTACAATCCACTTATGATTTGACGACGGGAATAACGAGGGGGCTTGGAGAGTCTCCTGGCGTAAGAGTGTGTGGCCATAGGTGCCGACTAGGGTTAGTCAGACTGGGCTATGGGCTACTCTTCAGCATTGAGAAAATCTTGCATTTTTGTTGTATCTAATGCTGCAATTTGGTGAAGTTCACATAGAACTAGAGTGCTCGGCAAACCCAGCAGCAACCATTAAATTGAGTTGGGATCTACACCCAGTTCACGCAGCTTTTGGGCAAATTGTTCCGCTTTTGCCTGTTCCATCGCTGCCTGGTTCTCAGCCGCCTGAATCTGGGATTGAGCCTCAGCGGCTTTCACTTCGGCCGCCTGAACCTGGGATTGGGCTTCAGCGGCTTTTATTTCGGCTACCTGAACCTGGGATTGAGCTTCAGCGGCTTTTATTTCGGCTGCCTGAACCTGGGATTGGGCTTCAGCTATTTGTATCTGGGTCTCTGTAGCCACTTCTGCCAGTGTTGGCACTAAGCCACCATCTGGGAAAAAGTACCGCAACTGATTGTCTTGAATGCCCAGAAAAAGTTGAAGCTGTTTGCTCCATAGTCTGCCTGTTTCAGTGGGTGTAATCGCCTCGTATTGACTATTTATCAGTTCAAATCCTTCAAACTCAAGTGTTTTGGGATCAAACCAAAAATATTCAGGGGTACGAAAAGCGTCTTGGTAAATAGTTTTCTTGGTTTCTCGATCTACGTTTGCGGTGGAGTCTGAGAGCAACTCAATAATAATGTTGGGGTATTTGCCACCTTCTTGCCAGACAACCCAGCTGTCACGAGGTTTTCTCTCGGTCCCGAGGACAACAAAAAAGTCAGGACCGCGAAATTTCTCAGACTTAAGTTGTCGCTCGCTATAGTAAACGGTCAGATTTCCAGCCGAAAAATAGTCATTGCGATCTTGCCACAGCCAGTCTAGGCAGCTAAGCAACAGCAGCATCTGCTGTAGATGTAAAGAGCTTTCCAAAGGGGGTTCATCGCTAAGAAAGTCCCCTGTAGGGAAAATACTGTTACAGACAGGTTTTGCACTGCTATCAGCAGCAGCATGGGTTAAAACCTGGGGTGCATCAGCAGATGTTACAGGAGTAGACATAGAACTGTGCCATTGCTGGCTAGTTAACTTGTACTATTTTAGCAGAAGCTCTTAGTTAGATTCTAGCGTGCCGTTATGGTTTATCTCTGGTGTGCTATTTCCATAGGCCTGCCGACGGGGAATGTAGAAGCTGGCAATAATGGCCATGCACATCCACCACAGGGTGCTGACCTGGGGACGATACCAGACGGTGTCGACCAGACCGTGGACGAGCATGCCAAAGCAGGTTGCGATCGCACCAATCAACCAATACCCCTGTGCATCCATATCCATCCGCAAACGGCGTAGCTGCTGTATCCCTTGATAAAAGGTGGTCCCCAACATCCACAAAAACGCCGTAAAGCCAATAAAACCAGCCTCAACCAGGGTTTCTAGAAAAACTGAATAGGCACTCAATGCAGTGTAACGAGGTCGCTGGTAAAGCGGATAGATTTTATTAAACGCTTCATTCCCAGGGCCAATGCCAATCACGGGTCGGGCTCGGATCATGTCCATCGCCCCTTCCCACACATTAATGCGGAAGTTGTTGCTACTATCTTCGCGACCCGCAAACATGGTCATTACCCGTTCACGCACCGGTCCCACAAATAGCACCGCAAACACCACAAAACCGGCCATTGCTCCCAAAAGAGCGGGCAATGCCCACCGCTTCCAAAAAGGCGGAAATAGCTCACTCCACCAAAACACCAGCAGCACCGCCAGCATAAAAAATAACCCCAGCAACCCCATCCAACCGCCCCGGCTGTAGCTCAGCACCAGACAGGCCGTATTTAAGAAAAAGGCAATCACTGCCAAAACCTTAGGCAGCCAGCGCGGCCATACAAAAATGGCGCTCACACTCAGGGCCACCGCAGGCATAAGATAGGCAGCCAGCAGGTTAGGGTTAAGCAAATAGCTATAGACACGGGTAGCCCCCGATAGATTCGAGGTAGGGTCCACCCAAGTGGCCAAAGCCTCGGCCCCAAAAAAATACTGACGCATGCCATACACGGCCACCGGCAGCGTCGCCAACACATACACCGACACCACACCCGTCCGCAGCTTAGGCTGTCGCAAAATTCGAGCCAGCAGCATAAACAACAGCAGGTTGAGCGGCAGCTTTACCAACCCCGATAGGGCCGCTGACCTTACAGGCGACATCGCCGTTGCCAGCACCATTGCCCCCCAGTAAAGCGTTACCCCCAAATGAATCGGCGTTAGCCAGCCGTTGGCATCATCGCTAATGGTGAGCAAAAACCACAGCGCCGCGCAGGCTAATAGCAAAATGCCGATCAGAGTCGTGGAGGTATAGGGAGACAGCACCAGCAACACCGCAACAATGCCAGCAGCAATCAGGTCGCCATAGGGTAACAGCCCGCTACCCTGTCGCCACTGTCGAAACGGTGACAGCAGCCGATGGATAATGCTTACCTGTCGCCACTGATGTAGGGAAAACTGACCAAAGGTAAGGGTACGCAGCACTGAGTCAATCATGGGGTTTTGATTGAAAAGTCACGTCATTATCATCATGAAACCCTGCCCGCGTCCAGCTTTATTTTTCTGGATGTGGAGGATTAATGCCCATAAACAGCAGGTGGTTTATCATGCCACTGGATACGTTTAGCAGGTAGTTTTAATGGGTTTGAACCGACGTCGTTTTATAGTGCTGGGCGGATTTGCCCTCGGAGCCTGCTCCACTCGCCCCATCGCCCAGTCGGCTACTGATACCGACGTTTCTCCTGCCTCTTCTTCGGCCTCGCCAACTCTCTCCACATCTCCTGAGCCCCCAACCCCCAAACGCCCACCAAACATCCCCCTTTTTTTTTTTTTATCCGTCGCAATGCTTCATCAACTTAATTTCCATTCTTTGCGGCCCAAAATTTGCCAGACAATCCATCCAGTGCATCCTTGGGCCTCATCCACGTCTCAGGGGGCCATC
>CALBPH010000382.1 GCA_937899365.1 uncultured Leptolyngbya sp. | reverse complement strand
GTATATGTATACAGGGTATGGATAGGATTTTAGCTGAGATGAATGGGGCGCTAGTGGCGTAAGTAAGGCCTATGCCACTAGCGCCCATGCCTTTAGCAAAGGTTACTAATTGTGCTGTTAAAACATTGTGAGCTGAGTTAGTCCCATAGGAGGATTAACTCGAGTGAGAAATCTTGGAAATTCTTTCTATCAGAGAGATAGGACTATGCTTTTTTTGCATTGTCAATATAGGACTATGGCATAGAGCAGTTAGTTTCGTATTAGCAGTTACTCTTTAATACAGGGCAGTCTCGCTACGATGGCGGCAATCCCACCATTTGTTAATCGCCGTAATGACTATCGCCTCAGAAGAATTTAGTAGCATTTCTGCTGCTGAAGAAGCGTCAGCTTCTCCCCAACAATTAACCTACGTTCGTACGCTGTTCTACGCAGCTATTGTCGGTGCTGCGGGAGGGCTGGTGGCAACGATTTATTATTTTGTTTTAGAACAGCTTTTAGAGGTGGTTTGGGACTCTGGGCGAGAGTTTATCGTGGGTTGGTTTCCGGTCTGGCTACCCCACTGGCACTATACCTGGATTGTGGCTACCATCGGCGGTCTTGGGGTGGGGCTATGTTTGCACTTTCTAGGCTTGCCAGGAGAGATGGCCATTGTGATTGACCAGGTGCATGATGCTGGCCGGTTAGAGCCTAAACTATCTCCAGGAATGATTGCGACTTCGCTAGTTTCTATTACAGCGGGTGGGAGTTTGGGGCCAGAGGCTCCCCTGGTGCAAATTAACGGTAGCTTGGGTAGCTGGCTGGCGGAAAAGCTTAATCTGAGCCTTGAAAATATGCGGGTTATGACTTTTTGTGGCATGGGTGCGGCCCTAGCGGCCTTCTTTGGAGATCCCATTGGTGGTCCCATGTTTGCCCTAGAGATTCCTCACCGTAGGGGGTTGGAATATTATGAGGCGATTATTCCTGCCATGGTGGCCGGTATTTGTAGCTTTGGTGTTTTTCGCATGGGTACCGGTTTGGATGTGGGCGGTATCTATAATTTTGGTCGCTTTGGTGTGTTGCCCACTCTCTCCTGGCTAAATCTGCTTGAGGGGGCCGCGTTGGGTCTGGTCGGTGCGCTAGCGGGGATATTGTTTATCGGTATCTTTCGTCTGATTAATTGGATGATCCACAGGATTGAGCATCGTCACATTTTGTTGGCGTTGATGGGTGGTTTAGGTATTGGTTGGATTGCGGTGCTTTACCCGGCTACGTTGTTTTTTAGTGAGCAACAAATTGAGACGGAGCTGCTGGCCCAGTCTGCATCCTTGGGGGTGACGATGCTACTGGGGATTTGTTTGACCAAAATGATTGCGATTTGCTTTACTATCCACGGTGGTTTTAGGGGTGGTTTTATTTTCCCGCTATTTTTTACTGGGGCCAGTTTGGGGTTAGCGATTTCATTTGGTATTCCTGCCATTCACCCTACCATTGCTGTCCTGTGCTGTATGGCGGCCATCAATGTGGCGATTACCAAAACGCCTATTAGCACAACGATTATTTTGACGGTGCTGTCGGATACGACAATTTTGCCGGTGGTTGCGATCGCAAGTTTCACCAGTTTTTTGCTCACCAGCAATATCGGGTTACTCAAAACCCAACGGGCTAGAGCTACGGAGTCTTTATCAGGGCTAGATACAACAGATGTGGAGGTAGCTGCATAGGTAACGTCAGTACAGGATAGGAAAAGGAGGGGGTGATTAAGCTGAAAATGCAAAAACAAAGTATTTAGCTACCCTCCTCCTATGTCCAGTTTAGAAGAGCTGTTCTGCCAGATTGATGACTTCTGCCAAACCTTTAAGACCCAGTGGCAGGCCGCGCTCATCGGAAACAGAATCTATCTGACAGCTACGGTCGAGCCATTTTCAAAACAAAGTGTGTAATGTCTTTGAGCTGATTTTCAATCGTGCTCAGGCCGAAAATCGTTGGGCAGGTTGATAACTGTTTGCCAAATTGAAGTTTGTCTGATGCTCTATGTCTGCTTTAAAAATAATCACCTAAAGTGGAACACGATTCACCAGAACATACCGCAGCTAAAATCTGTAATTCGGACAATGCTTGATGGGTTAGAAAACAACCCATAGGGCACTTAGTGGGAAAGACCTTAACCTTGGTAGTACAGCATTTTTTAATAGCTGTCGAAGTCTACCAACCCATGGCAAGATCAAACCGACCCACTTATCTGTCCACACTGTGAAATTTGCATTTATCATTGACCCCATTGCCAAGCTAGACCCCGGCCATGACAGCAGTGTCGCCCTGATGGAAGCCGCCCAAGAACTCGGTCATCAGGTCTACATCACCCAGGCCCAGCAAATGGGAGTCGATGCGGGCACAGCCATGGCCAATATGCCCACCCTCACCCTCACCCCGGTCACCCTCGGCGATAACCGCTGGGATGCTGTTCCCGACTGGTATGTCCTGGGTAATACCCAATGGCAAACCCTGGACACCATGGATGCCGTCTTTATGCGCACGGACCCCCCCGTCACCGTGCCCTATCTCTATGCCACCTACATCCTCGACTACATCGATCCTGCCAAAACTAAGGTTATCAACTCTCCCCAGGGCATCCGGGCCGCCAATGAGAAGATGTATGCCCTCCAATTCACTGAGGCTATTCCTGATACCATCGTCAGCCAAGATAAAGCCGTCATCCGGGAGATGGTGGAACGCTGCGGTGGTAAAGCGGTGCTCAAACCCCTGGGGGGAAAGGGGGGAGAAGGTATTTTGTTCCTCAGCAACGACGACCCTAACTTTAATTCCATGATTGAAATCAGTACCAAACAGGGCCAGGAGCCTGTGATGGTGCAAGCCTATTTGCCCGCGGCTAAAGACGGTGATAAGCGGATTATTTTGCTCAATGGTGAGCCCCTAGGAGCCGTCAACCGCATCCCCGCGGGTAAAGAATTTCGGGGCAACATGGCGGTCGGTGGCCGCAGCGCCAAGGTAGATATTACCGAGCGGGAGTTAGACATTTGCAAACAGCTAGCGCCCACACTGCAGCGGGATGGCCTCATGTTTGTCGGCATCGATATTATTGGTGGATACCTAACTGAGGTTAATGTCACCAGCCCCACCGGGATTCGAGAAATTGATCGACTCAATACGGTAAAACTGGGACACCAGGTCATAAAATGGCTGACCAAGTAACTGGATGACGTGCGTGACTGTATGACATCCCACACCAATACGGAGGTATCTGTCATGACTAGAGTTAATCGCCGTCGCTTTATCCAGTACGGTTCCTTAGCCGTGGGTACTGGGCTAATGGCCGCCTGTGGTACTGCGACGGACCCAGCTGCCACCCCAGAACCATCGGCAACCAGTGAACTGCAAACCATTACCTTTGGCACCAACTGGTATGCCCAGGCCGAACATGGTGGTTTCTATCAGGCCGTTGCTGCGGGCATCTATCAGGAATACGGTCTTGATGTCACCATTCAAATGGGCGGTCCCCAAATCAACGGTACCCAGCTACTGATGGGTAAAGCCGTGGACTTTTTTATGGGCTATGCCTCGGATGCAATTAAAGCTGTTGAAGAAGGCATTCCCAAAGTGACCGTAGCGGCTATTTTCCAAAAAGATCCGCAAATTCTCACGGCTCACCCTGACCAGGACATTGAGGAACTAGCAGATCTAAAAGGCAAACCTATCTTTATCTCAAAGGCGGCCAATGTCACCTACTGGCCCTTTTTAGCCGCTAAATATGGCTTTACTGACGACATGAAGCGCAATTACAACTTTAACCCCGGTCCCTTTTTAGCTGACAAAACATCGGCGCAGCAGGGGTATTTAAGCTCTGAGCCATTAGCGATCGCAAAAGAAGGCGGCTTTGAGCCCGTTGTCTTTCTCCTCGCCGACAGCGGCTACACCCCCTACGCCGCCACCATCGAAACCCGTCAAGAAATTGTAGACAGCGACCCCGACCTAGTACAGCGATTTGTCGACGCCTCAATCAAAGGCTGGCATCGCTACTTCGACGATCCCACATTAGGCAACGAACTCATCAAACAAGACAACCCAGAAATGACCGACGAACAGCTAGCCTACAGTCTAGAAAAAATGAAAGAATACGGCATCGCCATCTCAGGCGATGCAGAATCCCAAGGCATTGGAGCCATGACCAACGAACGCTGGCAAACCTTCTTCAACGACATGTCCGCCGCCGGCGTCTTCGATGCAGGCACCAACTACACCCAAGCCTTCACCCTAGACTTCGTTAACAGAGGAACAGACTACTACCAAAACTAATCTTTTCCAGCTTCTAAAATCTCTTCAGTCAAGCTCAAAAACAAATATAATCGACCCCGCCGTACCCCCAACTCAACGCCATTAGGGATACCCCAGTACGTTGGGTTGTAGGGCGGCGTTCCGGCCCTGCCCATGGGGAAGCCCCGTATGCGATTTGAGATAACTTGACTACTTCCGGAAAGGGA
>CALBPH010000381.1 GCA_937899365.1 uncultured Leptolyngbya sp. | reverse complement strand
TACTTATCAGTCTATTTTTATAATCAAAAAATCAGCTGGCTATAAAAATAGAAACAGTTTTAATTCTCAACCTAGAAGGTAATTGTGCCTTTGTCGTTAGCTAACGACACTTTAACAGTAATAACCTTATGCTCGTCAGATCATAGGGTCAGCATAACAATATATAATTTACCAACTCAATCCATGCTAAAACCTGCTGTTCTTTCTAAACGTCTCTCAACTCGTTCTTTACTAGAGATTTGGGTAGATCGCTATAAGCTTGATGCATTTATGCTCATAAGCGGCTGCACAGGCAATGAGCTGATAGATGTCATTGAAGAAAAAGGTCGCAACAAGACTGTTAAAAAGGCCCATAAATGGATCAAAATAAGTAGCGAATTTGCTGGACTCAAAACAAATAGCTTATTCTCCTATATTCCTAATGTGGTTAGCTTAGAAGAAGCAAGACAGATCGCTGGGTTTGTCGAAAAAATCTATACTAAGCTGCTAGATGTATATCAACAACAGCAGGTATCCTCAGAGTGGGTAGCCCTGATCGACTCGTTAAATAATTCAAATAGTGTAATTGAAAGCTTAGAGAAAGCTAGCTCTATTGATTTGTTAGTCATCGAACAGGTTGCAATTGAGATAGAACCTTTAATCTTAGCGCTTCAAAATCAACATTTGGCCTGTCAAGATCGCCGCACGATTGGGTTTATGAGTACTCAGTTTCATTTTAGTACTCAGCTCTTGCTCAGCCGTTTACAGCCGATCGAACAATTACTTCTCAAGCCTTATCTGCAATTTGTTGAAGAACAGGTTTGTATTCCCTGGCAGCGAATTTGCGCTGCCGCTAACCGTCATTTTGCCAGTTCCCCAGTCATTACAGCCGTCAAGTCGATGCTACCCCAAAGTGAAGAAATTTCTAGTGACATCTACAGTCAGGCGTTGACACTTTTTCCCACCCATCGAAGCCGTCGTGGCTTGCTCACTCAGCCAGAGGTAGCCGCCTCATCCGTCAGAGATATGAGCATGTTTCAAGCGTATCTTTGGCTATGTGTGTTGGAGGGCAATATGTCATCGGTTGAGAATGAACTCCTACCCCTATGTCTTATGGTATTTCCTGCCATCTCGGTAGATTGGGAAATAACCCAAGTTGCTGTGGAGTTGATGACCACGTGTATTCAAAAACGCCTGGATGTAGGGCATATGGCCATTGTAGAACCCTATATGCACGCAATGAAACAGCTGTTTATCAAGGCAAAATCCAGTCCTGAACTCCTAGAACAAAAAGTAAGTGCTTCAATATAGAAATTAACCACGAACCAGTGCAAAACCTATAGACATAGAGTATTCCAGGCAAATTGATTATGTTCTACTTGACATTTACCTACTAGTTGGTAGATAGTTAAGCTATGGAAAACAACACGGCTAAACGCATATTAGATGTGGCCCAAGATATGGTGCGTAATCGGGGCTATAGCGCCTTTAGTTACGCCGATATCTCAACCCAGGTTGGTATTCGTAAAGCCAGTATTCATTACCACTTTCCGTCAAAGGATGAGCTGGTGAGAGCACTGGTGAAGCGGTATCGAGAAGGGATGGTGAAGGCGTGCGATCGCATCGCCCAATCTGCCATCAGTCTCGACCAGCAGATCATCCAATTTGCCAATCTCTACCGAGATGGTTTAGAAAACGGTCAAATCTGTCTATGTGCTATGTTAGCCGCAGATTTTGAGGTTTTACCCGAGGCCGTCCACAAAGAGATTCAAATCTTCTTTCGTGATACCGAAGCCTGGCTCACAACCCTGCTCCAACAAGGATGTGACACCAGCGTTTGGGACTGTCAGCCTGAACAAGAAGCAAAAGGCTTGATAGCCATGCTTCAAGGGGCCCAGCTATTGGCCCGCTCGTCAGCCAATAGCATCGCCACGTTTGAGCAGATTGTTTATCCACTGCTTCAATCCAAATTTTCCAAGGACTAATGTTTTCAGAAATTGCTGAGTCTTACATGGTAAACAACAACGCCACAGCCTAATAAAAACAACAAGGAGATTGCTAATGATTGCTTACACGTTAGTTGGCACCAATGATCTTGAAAAGTCAGCCGCATTCTATGATGCGTTGCTGGCAGAAATAGGAGGAAAGCGGGCTGCCGAGCTTAATCGCGTTATCCTCTATGCCGGCGCCAAGGGTACCCCGTTCTTTGGTATTGCCCAACCTTCCAATGGCCAGCCAGCCACCATAGGGAATGGTTCCATGGTGGCTTTAGGGGCAAAGAATCCTGAAGATGTTAACCGGTTACATGCCAAAGCTTAGGAACTGGGCGCTCCCGATGAAGGCGCCCCCGGTCCACGCACTGACCTTACATTGAC
>CALBPH010000380.1 GCA_937899365.1 uncultured Leptolyngbya sp. | reverse complement strand
TCAACCCCAGCATCAAAGTATCCGGCGATAGAATTTAAGCCATGGTAGAAGAGATATTCTAGATCGAATAATGATAGGTCATTCCAGGTTAAGTTGGTTAGCTGGTCAAGGTAGTTGTGCCAATAATCTGTAGGGCGAGTAAAAATTGTGGTGTCGATGGGGCTACCGGTAATAATGGCTTGAAGCATTGTTTGGGCGGTTTGTCCCTTCAGTTGATCTTCAATATTTGCCAGGATGTTTGGTAGCCGACGGGTAATTGTATAGTCTACAAACCCTTGTCCATGGGAGCGTTTGATGGGTTGAGGGTGATTATTCAATGGGGTCATTGGCTAGGGTTATGCACTCGATTGAGTCGTTTAGATTCTGTATTTTCCCTTGGGAAAGGACATAGGGAGAGTTGATTGATGGTGATGAGAGTGACTAATGGCGAGAAGGGTTGCTCAGGACGTTCCCTCCCGAACCCTCCCTGTTTGTGGTGCCTCAACGCCTCACACCCTTGCAAAAATGAAACCATATTCCTTTTAGGCGGTTTTAGGTACTTGGTGGGGTGGTTACGCTGCTCTGCGTTCGCTCCACATCGTAAAAAGGAAGTTATCCCACTACCCTTCCAGAAGGCTCTCCAGGAGAAATTATCTGGCCAGGAATCGAGCATTGATATCTTAAATTTCTAGGATCATCAAATTTCTATGGTCAAAAATGGCCTGCCCAGTGTAACGATATCCAGACCTATCCGAGCACCTGAATACATGAGTCTTAAAACATACTGATCGTCCCCCATGTTATGGGCGTTTACGCTAAACTTCAGGGGTAATTTCTAAAACCGTTTTAACTCAGTTTTTATAGATTTTCTATGACAGTTTGTCATTTGACGTAGCACACTCCCAATTTCAGAATCACTTGGTGCTCTTTAATTATTTCATCACGGTATTTAGTCGCCACGCTACTACCCATTGAGATGAAATAGCCCTTATATACGGTCCTGTTGCGAACCCTGAATTTTCTTATTTAGAAATCAGATAAATCTTGTAAAGCCAGTCCGACAGCCCTAAAAGTGGATTAACCGCAGAGCATTGCCTGAAGTGGGAGGATAACGATGCATATTGATGGACTTGAAGGTGAGCAGATCCACACAATTTTAATGTTAATGGCCTTAAATATAATTGTCTTTGCAGCTTTGATCGTGCAAACTCAGGCCAAATTTGCTTTTTTAAGCGGATGTATGTTGTTTTAGCGTGTCAGTTTCTGTCAGTTTTTGATTGAAATATGTTTGAGTATTTGCCTCCGCTCAACGACCATAATTTGCCCTATCCCGACACGATGCATCCCATTGTGGTGCATTTTGTGATTGCGATGGTGTTGTTCTCTGTTTTGTGCGATGTTATCGCTTACTTTACCCGTAATGTTCGTCTTTACGAGGTGAGCTGGTGGAATCTGTGTTTTGCCACGGTATCCATTTTTATTGCCGTTATCTTTGGACAGGTGGAAGCAGGTTTAGCTGAACCCTACACAGCGGCAGAAACCACCCTGAACTTACACACCCTAATTGGCTGGTCGCTGTCAGGAATTATTGCTGCGATTACTGGGTGGCGCTACATCCTGCGTTCTCGCGATCCCAAAACGCTGCCTGCTCCATTTTTAGGGGTGGGCGTTTTACTGGTGGGTCTGGTGTTCTTCCAGGTTTACCTGGGCGACTTGCTGGTATGGGTTTATGGGTTACATACGGTGCCTGTGGTAGAAGCCACTAGGGAGGGGATATTGCAGTGAATCCAGACTTGATTGAACAGCTACAGCTGGGGGCCAACGATCTGCCCTACCAGATTCCGATTCATCCCAACTTGGTTCACCTTACCCTGGGGCTATTTATCGTTTCCGTCGGGTTTGACATTGTCGGTGTGCTGTTTCCGTTGGAAAAGCCGGTCTTTAAATTGTTGGCCATACCCGCTACCCGCTCCAATTTCTTTGATGTCGGGTGGTACAACATGTTGGCGGCGGCCATCATTACATTTTTTACCGTCGCTGCGGGCTTTTATGAGATTATGCTGGCCCAGCCCGTGGCAGGCGTAGAGAGCGCCTGGGGGCTTAAAGCCATGGAGACCATGCTTTGGCACGGAGTCGGTGGTGTTGTACTGCTGCTGCTAATTGTCGCGATGACGGTGTGGCGAGGGTTTCAACGGTTTGTTTGGAACCGGGATCGGGCGCGCCAGGTACAGTGGGCCTATTTATTTGCCGGACTGGGAATTTTTGCGATGAAGTTTGTCCATGGCACGCTGGGGGCACAGCTAGCGGATGAGTTTGGCGTGCATATTAGTGCAGATCGACTGCTGGAGATGGGTCAAGATCCCAATTCGCTATTGCAGCCGTCGCTTAGAGGGGGGCAGCCGTGAACATACGCACAGGTTTAGTTTTAACGATTGTAGCTGCCGTTCTAGCCGCGATTAGTTTTAGGATGGGTCAACAGGCCTATGGCTGGATGCCACCCC
>CALBPH010000379.1 GCA_937899365.1 uncultured Leptolyngbya sp. | reverse complement strand
AGTAAGTTTGGGATAGCACTAGTATTGCCAGGTTATCGAATCCATAGCACCTATCAGGATAGCTATGACCCTCGATAAACATTCACTGGATGGTATTGAGCAGATCACCGCAAAGACATTACCGATTGAAGAATTTGAGAAGCTACTCATTGATGCTGGGTACCAGCGATTAGGTAGTGCTCCTGCTAAGGGCAAACGAGTCAAAATATGGTGGCGACACGACACATATCGGCGCATCGAATCAATTTACAGTCCGGATGAAACAGTGGCCATTACGGCTTACCACATTGAAGAATCATAAGTAGCCATAAATATGACCATAATAAGTTCGAAAAATCTTGCTCATGACATGAAGTATTCTCCATGAAAACATTGTCAAAGATTTTGTTCTCTTTGCTTTTAGCGTGAATGAGGATATGAGTTCTCCCTAGAAGAGAATGTTGAAAACAGAGTGTAGCAATATTCTTATGCTAACTTCTACGGATTAGGTCTAGGCCACAAATACCGGCAAACCCAGCAAAGAAATATACTGCGAATTGACCTGGATGAGAATCTACTAACGGGTCTGACGAACCAATTAGTCGTCCAGAGTGACCGCTTGTGGTCAAAACCAAGGCAAATGCAACAATAAATAGGCCTACCCCTTTGGCAACCCTGTGTTGTCTGCCGTCAGCATAGTTAGCTGGCATGGATGCTTTCTGTGTTGTCTGATCGCGACGTTTTAATTGTTTACCATTCATGGGGCTACTCCTTAGATGCCATCGTAATTAGGCCTACGCCACCACCCATTAGAAGTGCTGCCACCCCTGACACCTCGCGATTTGGAATCAGGCTGATGCCTGTAAACAGTAGGCCAATCCCAAACATAACGCTGCCTAGGATAGCGATCATACGTTCAGAGAGATTCATGGTAGCCAGCGCCTAAGAGTTTTTAAGGATGGATGTATAAGCCCAATTGTAGAGGCGTAATCGTTTTTTACGGGAGTTCTCTCAAATAGTGCAGTACGCTATGGCTGAGAGTTTTACATCACTCTATGACCGTACCCGATCGCACCGCACAACTCCAGACACTGCGCAATAGTCTGCGCCCTGGCCAACAACGCTTGGCCGACTGGCGCGGTGGGCCGCTGGCGGTATCGGCTGTGCCGGGGTCGGGTAAGTCAACGGGCATGGCGGCAGGAGCTGCGATCGCAATTGCCAATTTCCAACTTCACGCCCGTAAGCAGCTCGTTCTCGTCACCTTCACCCGCTCAGCCGCCGCCAACTTAAAGGCCAAGGTTCGTACACACCTCAAAGACCTCAAACTTCCCTACAACAGCTTTGTTGTCCAAACATTGCACGGGTTAGCCCTAAATATCGCCACCCACAACCCTGACGTCTCCGGTATCAACCTTGAATCCGTTACCCTAGTCTCCCCCAACCAAAGCAACCGCCTTATCCGCACCGCCGTAGAAGCATGGATTCATGCAGCACCCGAGCTATACCACCGGCTAATCGAAGGCCAAAGCTTTGATGGAGAAGAAACGGAACGACAGCGACGACAGTCAGTGCTACGGACGGAAGTGCTGCCCGCCCTGGCCTATACCGCTGTGCATGAAGCCAAAAGTTCTGGGCTGCAGCCGGAGGACCTTAGCCGCATCGGTCAGCTAGCGCCCCCCAACGCCTATCAGTTATTAGATGTCGCGGCAGGACTCTACGAGCAATACCGCCTATTGCTGAGTCAGCGGGGGCTGATTGACTACGACGACATGATTTTGGCAGCGCTGAAAGCATTGGACGATCCGGATATTTGCCGTCGCTGGCAAACCCAGGTCTTTGCTGTCTTTGAGGATGAGGCGCAAGATTCATCGCCATTGCAAACACGGTTACTGGAAAAATTAGCGGCAGCTCCAAATAGCAGAAATGCAAACGGCACTCCAGAGGCAGAGAAACTATCTAACTTAGAGCCAGACATTCCTGAAAATCTAGGATATTCAGGAATACCTGGTTGGGCAAACGCAGATACGTCTATACAAGGGGGAACAAAAGAGGGAGCCGCCAATCTGGTCCGTGTGGGCGACCCCAACCAGGCCATCAACTCCACGTTTACCCCAGCCGATCCCGTCTTTTTCAATCAGTTTTGCGACGCTAACCGGCCTGATCGGCTGGCCACTATCGATCAGGCCGGACGTAGTACTCAACGCATTATGGATGCGGCCAACTATGTCTTGCAATGGGTGAATCAGCAGTTTTCGCCTGACACACCTCCGTTTCGAGCACAGGCTATTCTGCCCGTACCACCAGGGGATCCTCAGCCCAATGCTAATGCGGCCCCATGGGGGCAGGGTGTAGAACTGATGAAACCGCCCGACATTAGCGCATCGGTTAAGCAGCTAGCGGTGCGGGTGCAGACCCTGATTGATGCCTGGAAACAGGCAAAAGAAAACGACACCACCGGAGACAGTCCTGCCCCACCTACCCTGGCAGTGCTCATTAGGGAAAACCGCCAGGGTCGATTTATTCGAGAACTACTCGAGGATTCTGAACGGCTGGGGTTTGATTTTGCTAAGACTACCGGGTTGAAAATTTATGATGTGGGCAGTCGCGATCGCAACACCCAAGTCCCGCTCGAAATGCTGCGGCTGCTGCAGTTTATAGAACGACCCCATTCCCCCGACTACCTCAAGGGAGCCCTACGGGTACTCGTGGACCGTCAGTGCATTCCCACCCAGGACCTTAACCCCCTCGCCACCCGCCCCGAACAGTTTCTCTACCCGGGGCCCCTCGATCCGCCGCTAACCACAGAGGCCGCCCTCAGCGCTCGCCGCTACTGCAACAGCTTGCTGCGGGCCAGGTTTAACCTACCGCCCTATCACCTGATTCCGTTCTTGGGCACTACCCTGAGCTACAGCCAGAGCGAACTAGCCACCGCCGACAAACTAGCCGCCCGCATCGCCCAGCAACTCTCAGACGACAGCAGCCTCAGCAGCATGATCGGCGCACTGCAAGAAATCGTCAGCTCCGAACGGTTTGATGCCATCGAAGCAGAAGACGCCGATGCTAAGTACACTCGCGCGGGCCAGCTCACCATCATCACCATGCACAAGGCCAAAGGATTAGATTGGGATGCGGTATTTCTCCCGTTTCTCCATGCCAAACTGATCCCTGGAGAAGCTTGGGTCCCCCCCCAAACCGAATTCCTTGGCACTGTCTCAGAGCCAGTCTCCTTACCCGACGTTGCCCGCGCTCAAATCCGCGCCTATGTTCATGGCCACATCCACAATCGCCAAGACATCCCCGATATCCTCACCGCCTGGCACCGCGCCAACGACCTCAAACAAGCCGAAGAATTTCGCCTGCTCTACGTTGCCATGACCCGCGCCAAACGGCTGCTGTGGATGAGTGCCGCCAAACAAGCCCCCTTTGCTTGGAGCAATCCCGATAACTTGCAAGAGGCAGACCCCTGACCGGTGCTGCCACCGTTGGGACAGTTTATGCGAGGGTAAGGGACCGAGCAGTTTTAGAATTGACATGTGGGGTGCTTAGTTTTGAGTGAACGGTCGTTTGCACCGTTAAAACGCACACTGGCAACAGCTAACACTCAAAGCTTCTTGCTTTCACGTCTATTGTTATATGCCCCTCCAACACTCACCATGGCTAAAGCTGTTTTAAAGTTCTCCTCCGAAGACTGCGGCATCTGTCACAAAACGTCCTTTTACGATGCCAAGGTAGCTGATGAGCTGGGTCTGACATTTGTGGATATCAAAATGCAAGACACGGCGACCTATCGCAAATATCGGCAGGTATTACTCACGCAATACCCCGACAAGGCGGAGATGGGTTGGCCTACCTATATTATTTGCGAGGAGCCAGAAGGGGAATTTAAGATTTTGGGTGAAGTCAAAGGGGGCCATCCCAAAGGGGAATTTCGCAAACGGTTACAGGAAGTATTGGCATAGATCCTGAAAGGGTTAGGTGATACCAATTCGAATGCTTTAAGCCCGATTCCCCGATTAACAATTAGACAATCTTGTAGGGGCACTCCCTTGTGGATGCCCTTCGAAACCGGGCCCTATCAGCGAGGATTTCGTATAACGATAGCCAAAATAAAAGAAGCTGAAACCTATAGGCTCCAGCTTCTGATAAAAATTACGACGTTATTAAGCATGGGAATGCCTAAACCGGCTATGTGGTCGCAGACAGGCTGCCCCATAGCCGACGTCTAGAAGGGTCTAGAGAACGCCGATGGATGCCAAACCGATGATGGCACCAATACCGATAACATGACCCAAGCTGGTGCAGGCCAGCATTGCGCCATGGCCCATGCCGCCGAATAATTCGGGGGAGGGTAAACCGAGGCCAACGTTTTTATGCTTGATACCGTAGTTACCGATTGCGATCGCAATCACATTACAAATGATCATGACGAGTGCAACCTTAGGGCTCCACTCAACTGTGCTAGGGGTCACCGCCAATAAAGAAGGTAAGTAAAGCAATTTACCGTCTCCTCTCAGAAATAGTATGGTTTTGAAAACTTGAGGCTCGACTTAGCGCAAACTAAGTACAAACCTTGTAATCATCTTTAATCAACGTGTATTCTCAACGACCACCTCGTTGCAAGAATTTACAATGGGAGCATAAATACCTATGTTGCATGGCTTACTCTGGCTACCCCTACTGGTCTTCTTTTTTTGGATCACCTGGGCCGGTTGGAATGAATATAAAAAAGTAGAAACCTACAAACAGTGGGCCACCCAATTTGAGCGGGCTAAATACGATATTTATGCAGCCTTAGGGCAGTCTGAACACACCCTGACCTGGGGCTTACCCACTCGCCAGGGCATCATTAATTTGCAACAGGTTCAGCTCGACAATGTCGCCATGGTGGACCTGCTGGTTAAGGGCGAGCAACCGTTTAAGGAGCAGGTCAAAGGCTCGGCCAAAAAGGGGGCGGCGGTGATTCAACTCAGCCGAAAAGGCGAAAACCCCTGCCAGATTCCATTTACTGATGCAGAATTGGCACAGCAGTGGCATGGGTTTTTAACCAAAACCCTAGAGGCCATTGCGTAGGGAATTCCTTCCACTATTGTCCGGGTGAAGCCATTACGTGACTGATGTATAGAATAAATCGCCCAAATCAGTCAGAACATCTGCGCTATTTGGCAGTTTGAATGCTTAAATATTGCATCTGCCAGGTTAATTCAGACAAGCGCTGTCGCTAAAAGCCTTAACTTACAGCAGCTAACCTGGCTTGCAATCAACGGTGGCACCGCCTCTGCTTTGGAGACGTGCATCCGTCGATTGCTATAGATATCTCCAATGGCGTTCCTTGATTACAGTCTCTAGCGTGCTCCCATGCCAGATATTGCCAAAACCTCAAAAGAAAATCTGACTTCCCGCCGCGGCCAGCTCAAACAACGGCGGCAGAAGTTATTTTGGCAACGGCTATGGCGTCACACAGCCATGGTTGGGATTACTGTCGGCTGTGTCAGCCTGGCCACATCTAACCGCTGGCAGATCCAGTCCACTGAGCAGATTACCCTCAGTGGCAATCAACTGCTGCCAGCCGAAGAAGTCCATAAGCTACTGGCCATTGAGTATCCCCAATCCTTACTCAAGATCCATCCCCTGGATTTGGAAAATACCTTGATTGCGAAGGGACCGATTGCCGATGCCATTGTTAGACGCCGACTCCTACCTCCAGGGCTGAATGTTCGCATTCAAGAAAGAACACCGGTTGCGATCGCACTCCCCAATACCGACACCGCCATCACCACCCTCGATAGCGATCCCCAAAGTTTTTCCCAGATGGGGCTGCTAGATGCCAACGGCTACTGGATGCCCTACAACAGCTTTACCAGGCTAGGCTCCCAGGAACCCAAACTACAGGTCCAGGGGATGCGCCCCGCTTACCAAAAAGACTGGCCTGACATCTATCAAGCGTTGCAAAAAAATCCGGTTGCCATCGACAAACTAGATTGGCGCGATCCCACTAACCTCATCCTGTACACAGAACTTGGCAAGGTCCACATCGGCCCCTATGGACAAAACTTTTCTAAACAGCTGATCGCACTCGACCGAATGCGAAATTTGAACGCACAGATGGATATTGAAGAAATCGCCTTCATTGACCTGCGTAATCCTGACGATCCTACCCTGGAAATATTGCAGGCAACTAAGACGTCCGCCCCCTAAGAAACGCCACATGTAACGCCATTCTCAGATCGCTGTACACATTACATAACAGTCATCTTTGGTCTTCGATACTGATACTTAGCTGCTAGTTATAACGACTGTCTTTTTATCTTTAATACAAATGGTTAGACTGCTTCTTGGAGAGGGAGATTCTTAACCGATGAAATTCTTGAATTAATCCGTAAGTTTTATTGGTTTTTCAAGCAGCTTCCCGTATAGTTGACTAGAACATGCGCCAGTGTGTTCGAAATCAATCTTCAAATATCTCTGTAAGGTCTTTTAGAAGCGCGATTCAAGCTTTCTCTGCATAGCTTTGATTACCGACTTGAATCTGCTATTTACAGAGACTTGCCCTGCCCAGTTTGTAATTGCTATATAGTTAGTCCTTACCTTTTGCGGCAGTCGCGTGTGTTCTGTGACTGATTAGGTCAATAGCTCGCTGATATCTCGTATACACTCGCCCTATGTCTAAGTCATCCTCACAAAATTCTCACGGAAATTCGGGCCTGGGCCTCAACATGTCTGGTATGAATAATAATCATCGTAATGAACCTGCATTAGGTAATGCGGCTATGGGAGGTGATATTGTGCCCGGGAGTATGGCGAGGATCAAGGTGATCGGTGTGGGTGGTGGTGGCTGCAACGCGGTCAACCGCATGATCGATAGCGGCGTGGCTGGCATAGAATTTTGGACCCTCAACACCGATGCCCAGGCCCTAACGAGAGCCGGTAATGCCAATCCGCTACAGCTGGGGCAAAAGCTGACCCGTGGGTTAGGTGCAGGGGGTAATCCTGCCATTGGACAAAAGGCAGCTGAGGAATCACGGGACGAAATATCCACCGCCCTTGAAGGTGCTGTTCTAGTTTTTATTACCGCTGGCATGGGGGGCGGTACCGGGACGGGGGCAGCTCCCGTTGTCGCTGAAGCCGCCAAAGAAGCAGGGGCACTCACCGTGGGTGTCGTCACACGCCCCTTTACCTTTGAAGGCCGTCGCCGCACATCCCAGGCAGAAGAAGGGATCATGGCCCTGCAGGAATGTGTCGATACACTCATCATCATTCCTAACGATAAGTTGCTGTCGGTCATTTCAGAGCAAACCCCCGTACAAGAGGCGTTTCGCTTTGCCGATGATATCCTGCGTCAGGGTGTCCAAGGGATTTCCGACATTATCACCATTCCTGGTTTGGTTAACGTTGACTTTGCCGATGTACGGGCAGTGATGGCCGATGCCGGGTCGGCCCTAATGGGCATTGGTGTGGGTTCTGGCAAGTCCCGCGCCCGAGAGGCGGCCATTGCAGCCATTTCCTCTCCCTTACTAGAAACGTCAATTGACGGAGCCGCGGGCGCAGTGCTCAATATTACCGGTGGTAACGATCTCACCCTCCATGAGGTCAATGCCGCGGCTGAGATCATCTATGAAGCGGTTGATCCCAATGCCAACATTATCTTTGGCGCCGTTATTGATGAGCGCATGCAGGGAGAAGTTCGCATTACCGTCATTGCTACCGGATTTAATGCCAATTCTGACTTTGGTAGCACAGCCGCGCAGTCGGCCCAGTATTGCTCCCGATCTAGACATCCCGGATTTTCTACAGCGGCGGCGACAGTCGCGATAGGGACTGGATTGTTATGGTTTATAGTCCACCAGTGGCGTTGACGATTGCTGGGTCAGATAGCGGTGGCGGTGCCGGTATTCAAGCTGATCTGCGGACGTTTTCGTTCCATTCGGTACATGGAACCAGTGCGCTCACCTGCATTACGGCCCAAAATACCTTAGGGGTATCACGGGTGGATGCCCTAGCCCCTGAAGCCGTCATCGCCCAAATTGAGGCGGTGGTGGACGACATCGGCATTCAGGCCCTGAAGACAGGGATGCTGCTAAATCAGCCCATTATTGAGGCGGTGGCAGACTATCTGTCGGGGTTGACCGGGGTTAGCTGTGTGATTGACCCAGTGATGGTGTCGAGAACCGGAGCACAGCTGATTGATGACGATGCGATCGCAACCCTGCAACAGCGACTGATCCCCCTAGCAACGGTACTCACCCCCAATCGCTACGAAGCAGAAATCCTCAGTGGCCAATCCATTAACACCTTAGAAGCAATGGAAACTGCCGCCCAAAAAATTCATGGTTTAGGCGCTAACGCCGTTATGGTCAAAGGTGGCGGGTTTGATAATGAGCTCAGGGGCATTGACGTCTGGTATGACGGCACCACCCTCACCCAGTTAACAACCACCTGTGTGGATACCAACGACACCCACGGCACTGGCTGCACCCTATCCGCCGCCATCACCGCGAACCTTGCCCTGGGCCATAGTCCCTTAGAAGCTGCCACCCAGGCCAAAGCCTATGTGACTAAAGCATTAAATTTCGCCCTTCGGCTCGGCAAAGGACAAGGGCCAGTCGGCCATTTCTACCCGCTACTGGAAAAACGTTCTATGTAGGGGCGTTGCATGCAACGCCCCTACACGGTGAACCTAATCTTCGTTAGATTGAGGCCAAACGCTATCCCAATCGGGACATTCATCTTGCTCCGGACCGCTAGGATGCAGCGCACACACCAGCATCTGATCGCCATAGCTCTCGCCATGGTAATAGGAGCAGCCTGCACACTTAGGGTGGTTCTGAAGCCAAGGCGTCAGGGTTTGATGGATGTGGGCCATGGTCTGTTCACACCAGCTCACCATCGAACACAACCACAGATCAACCTGGGCGTCCAACTCCTCCAATGCCTGGGAGAGCGGAGGCGCAATATTCTCCACCACATGCTCCGCCAGCTCGTCGGCCATTTCATCCGCCGCATCCAACACAGGAGCCACGGCGTCTACTGCTTGTTCGGCCAAACCCTCTAGAAACTGCTCGGTCTGCTCCAATGTTTGATGGACAGCTGCTTGAAGCTCTTGTTGAAATTGTTTCAGCCAGTCGTCCATTTACGCGCCCTCTTCATCTTTTAGTCGTTGCAGTTCAGTCTGAAGATCTTCAATCTCTTTACGCAGCGCCTCGGTGGCAGCCCGATCATCCGGTTCGCTGTCTTCGATGATTTCAATTTTACGAGGGGCCGCATCGGCGGACGGAGCAGGCTCTGCTGGGGCTGCACTTTGAGCGCGGGCTACCATGTCATTGACCATCTTCTGGGCTTCGTCAGCGGTAATTTCGCCGCGCTCCACCAGCTCATCCACTAGCTTTTGGGCCTGCTGCCGCAAATCGCTAAATCCATCCCCGGCCTTCTCAGAGGCATAGGCGGCTAACCCCACACCTAGATAAAATGCTTTTTGCACCAACTGGCTAAAGTCTGCCACAGCCTATACTCCTCAAAACTCTATTGGGCGGTTTGAGCACCCCATACATTCTTGTTTTAACAGCGGAGGTGGACAGTGTGTAGCGGGTCTAACTGCCGGATAGCCGTACCTGTATGCGGTCGATGGCCCTTTAAAACGCAGGAGACCCGGAGACTACGCCTATCTCAAGCATCCCGTATTGCTGCTACCTTCCGGTCCTGACAAGATTTGGGCGTTGCGATCGCATAGATCCGAGTCGCTCACTAGCATAGCATCGTTTACCCCTGTCATGTCCATCACGATGACTTGGGAGCCTGTCTCAAAAATCCAATCAAATTACGAAAAAAGCTCGGGCTCAGCTCCTCGCCATCAGCCACATCCCCAGGGAACAGCGATTCAGACACCTCAGCCCCATCAATTTCAGGCTCGTTATCCTCAAGCACTGCGGCATCAGGCACTGCGGCATCAGGTTCCTCAACACCAAGTTCTTCGGCACCCGCCGACAGCATCATAGGCACTTCCTTAGCCAGTCCCACAAAAATCAAGCGAAAGGCAATGCGCTGTACCTCTTCCACCGACACGTTCAGACGTATTGCAATTTGCTCCAGGCTAATTTTTTCATCAATCAGCCGCCAGACACTCCACTCCACCTGGTTAATTCGCACATTTGGCTGCCCACGAATCAAACTCACCAAAGCAGATTGAGGATGGGGCAACCTATCCTTAAAGGCTCCCCACTCTTTCAAAATCCGCATCCCCGGCAAAATCACTTCAGTCGCAATGACGCTTAGCCCCGTCATCTCCACTTTAGGAATAGGAGCACTTTCATCAAAGGCAAAATACCCATCAGGTAGCTGAAATAGCTCGCTGATCTGACGAATAACCTGGGCAGCAAACAAGATTTCCAAATGTTTTGTTGTTAGAACACCCTGGGAGCGTAGAAATCGTCCCAGGGGCTCATCAACCGGGCAACGGCGAATTAACCGCTCCGTCATCGTTGGACTCAGGTAGCGCCGTCGGCTAATGAGAGCAGCTAACCCACGGCTATCCAACCGAGTTGTAATCGTTACAATCCGTCCCCGATGCAGCCAAATAAAATAATACTTAGACTGAACCTGATCAGGAGATGCTAGCCCCTGAATAGAAAGGAGTCCCGTCTTCTTACCATCCTGCAAAAGCTGAAACACTTCTGGCAGTGAACAATCTGAAAGATAACCGTTGACGGACATGCTGCACGGTAGCGACGATACGGCATAACGTTGCGCTATTGTAACAGCATATATCAACCCGATTCTTTAGGCTCGCACACACCCAGGGGCACTGCAATGTCATGCCAGCAAAGGTTGAATCTCGCCCACAGCGCGTTTCACTTCCAAATTCAAAATACCTTTTTTCACTGTGCGGGCAGCCAACACCAAAAAGACCGCCTCCTCACCACAGTTACTCATAATGCAATAGCCCTCTTCACCATCAATCGCAATCTGGTCTATGCCCCCGCGCATTAGCTCACTGCTGATGCGTTCTCCCAACGATAGCAGCGCTGCTGACATAGCCGATACCCGCTCTTCATCCATATGGTTAGGCAGCACTGTAACGAGTGGCAAGCCATCCGGCGTAACCAACGCCGCTCCCTCAATATCACTAGTGCCACTGACAAAGCTATGCAAGGTCGCCTGGATTTTGGCCGTATCAATGGACATATACTCTGCTAGACTCCCAAATCCACACAAATCTACGCATGAACAGCTACCCTAAGTGTCCTATAAAAAAGACATCTAAAGATAAGTCTCATTAGAGAATAACTTGCTTAGTCTCTAATTAACCCTTGCCCACATTCAAGAACTGAAGTTTTTCCATAGAGAATTCCACCGGTTACGAGACGCGGTTTAGTAGCCTGTGTCGATGAAGCCTTGCCACAAGTTCCGCAGCAATCGCTATTGCATGCGGTCAATCGTACGATACTGAATCGCCTCAGCAATATGGCCAGACTGCAGATTATCGGCTGCCGCAAGATCGGCAATGGTACGAGCTACTTTCAAAATACGGTCAGTGGCACGGGCCGACAATCCAAGTTTTCGCACCGCCGTTTCTAGCAAAGTGCGAGACGCCTCATCTAGCTGACACCACTGGTGCAGGTGACGACTTTCCAAATCCGCATTGCACTGTAGCTTAGGTTCCTCTACAAATCGTGCCTGGGCTCTCTGGCGGGCCTGTTGCACCCGCTGGCGTACCGGTTCCGAAGGTTCTCCAGAACTATGTTGGGTGATTTCCTCTGGCTTTAATCGACTAACGACCACCTGTAGGTCAATGCGATCCATTAGCGGTCCCGAAAGCTTTGCCCAATAGAGCTCACGATGCCTTGGAGAACAGGTACAGGGCTGCACCGTATCCCCAAAGAAACCGCAGGGGCATGGATTAGTACTGGCCACCAGCGTAAATTGAGCCGGAAACTCAACCGACTGACGCGTACGGGCAATGCTGACATAGCCGTCTTCTAGGGGTTGGCGCAAAAACTCCAGCACCTTGCGGTTAAATTCCGTCAGCTCATCTAGGAAAAGCACTCCCCTGTGAGCCAAGGAAATTTCCCCTGGCTTAGGATACGTGCCACCCCCTACTAGCGAAGGCCCCGATGCCGAATGGTGGGGGCTGCGAAACGGGCGTTCCGTGACTAATGCCCCCTTCTCCTTAAGCAGACCTGCCACCGAATGGATTTGAGTCACTTCCAGCGCTTCTTGGAAGTTTAACGGCGGCAAAATAGTAGATAGCCTGCGCGCCAGCATAGTTTTTCCACTTCCTGGAGGACCCACAAATACAAGATTATGGCCCCCCGCTGCGGCAATCTCTAATGCCCGCCTTGCTTGGGCCTGGCCTTTGACATCACGCAAATCGACAGCATGGGGCTGGGATTGGGCTAAGGCGTCACGGCCATCAATGGTTAATGGCGCACAATCGCTAGGATTATTGAGAAACTCCACCACATCAGCAATAGCCTTAAAGCCATACACCAATAAATCAGGCACAACCGCCGCCTCTTGGGCATTGTCTTCTGGGACGATTAACCCTTTAATTCCCAACTGGTGTGCCGCCGCTGCCATCGCCATCACACCTGCAACAGGCCTAAGGCTACCGTCAAGGGATAACTCTCCCAGTAGTAAATACTGATCTAGACGCTCCCGACTCACCAGGTCTGCTGCCGCCAAAATGCCAATAGCAATAGGCAAGTCATAAATTGGCCCCTCTTTGCGCACATCCGCAGGCGTCAGATTCACCACCACCTTCCGCATCGGAAACGGAAAGCCAGCATTCTTCAACGCGGCCTTCACCCGTTCCCGCGACTCTTGCACAGAAGTATCCGGCAAACCGACAACAACAACACCCGGTAGGCCGCCAGAGAGATCCACCTCCACACCGACTTTTAGGGCATCGATACCCACTAAGGATGCACTCCAGATTCTTGCCAGCATGGTGGACTCCTACATGTTTATGTAGGATGCCCAGGGGATATCCAGGACAGACAAGGATCACAATCTTGGCAAGCAGAGTATGGTATTTGCATATGTAGGTAATTGCACAGGCAATACGTAACAGCCCCCTGCCAAGAACTCAACGTTCAAGTGGTTCAGGCCGCATCGTTTATATATTCCGCCGTTGCTGAGCCTCGGGATGATTTTATCTGCAACATGTTGACCCATGGCATGTCTAATAGCTCGGTACATCCCTTCAATCAGTAATGGCATATAGCCCAAACTTAAAAAATCATGCTAACGACTTCCAACTCCTCCAAAGTCGCTATCACTATCCGCGAAAAGCAGCTCGCGGACGAGCATATGCAGGATGTGGAACTGCTTTTAGAAAATATGTTTCAACGGGAAGAGGCCACACTTCAGCTAGTGCTAGACCGCCTCTACGATATTGGCTCTAATAATCTCATTAACTATCGCGTTAAACCTCGCAAGCTCAATCGGCTGATGAAGTGGATTGCCCGTTTAACCAAACCAGCCTTCCACTACTTGGCTGTACGTTGGTCTAAAAAGAACTGCCCAAAGCTAATCGCCGCTTGGCTTTATAGTCAGGTCCAGTTCCCAAACCCCACAGTGGGCAACTAGCAGAGCACTAGCACTACGAAAAGTCTCGTCAGCCCTTACAATGCAAAGCGCTGTGATCATCCACACGCCATGAGTGACGACACTATTTTCGGTAAAATCATCCGCAAAGAAATCCCCGCAGATATCGTCCATGAGGATGAGCTGTGCTTAGGGTTTCGAGATATCACCCCTCAAGCACCAACCCATATTCTGGTCATCCCCAAAAAGCCGATACCGAAGCTGACCGAGGCCGGCGCTGAAGATAAGGAACTTTTGGGCCATATGTTACTAACTGTAAAGTCAATTGCCGAGCAAGAAGGGTTAGGCAATGGCTATCGAGTCATCATTAATACAGATAAAGACGGCGGTCAAACTGTCTTTCATCTCCACATGCACCTACTGGGGGGACGTTCGCTCAGTTGGCCACCGGGATAGAGGAATGAGCATAGACTCATTGTTTACGTAGAAATGTATCAATGTCGCAAGTTTCGTATCTTACCCCTACAATCCGCTAAGCATATTTACTAATCTTATAAACGAGTCCGCAGTTACTTATGCAGCAGCCTGAGGTTTCTCATTGTTGCGTGCCTTCACAGTCGCGGCTCTTGTTTATACATCAATCATCACTATGACTTCTACTTTGCAATCCCGTGATCGGGCAGGCATGTGGGAGCAGTTCTGTCAGTGGATTACTAGTACCGACAACCGCATTTATGTAGGTTGGTTTGGTGTTCTAATGATCCCCACACTGCTCGCAGCTACAGCTTGCTTTGTCATCGCATTTATCGCTGCTCCTCCCGTCGATATTGACGGTATTCGTGAGCCCGTAGCTGGTTCGTTACTGCTGGGTAACAACATCATCTCCGGTGCTGTCATTCCTTCTTCCAACGCTATCGGTCTTCACTTCTACCCCATCTGGGAAGCTGCTTCCT
>CALBPH010000378.1 GCA_937899365.1 uncultured Leptolyngbya sp. | reverse complement strand
GGACAACGTCACGCTAAGACCGACCACCCACCAATCTAAAACAGCGGCCAGTTGACATTAATGCTGGCCACGTAAATTGTGACGTCAAAATTTATGGTGGATAGGGATGAGTCGCCAAACCTCACCCCGGTAAACAGACTGATGCGAGTGGTACTTGATAGATCATGGCTAACTTGGGCCAATATTTGATGGTAAGTGTCAAATCGAACCACCTCTGTGTAATCGTCTAGAAATAGCTGATAAAGCAGGCTGACACGGGTCTGAGGATCAAATCCATAGTTTAAGGAGCCGGTGGCAATTTGGCTAAACCGACTAAATGCTTTGGGGTCACTATGGCTGAGACGAGCCTGATAGTAGGTATCAAGCCATGTGCGGTTATTGAGGATGTCACGTCGACTCAGCAGTAACTCGACATAGTTGGCCGTAAAAAAGGAATCACTACCGGGGGTACTCAGGTCTTGGTAACGCCAGTTGATTTGACCATAGCTGCGTTGTCCTAATCGCTGGCGAATACCGGCCTGAAACTGTAGCTCGTTATAGTCCACCACCGATAGATCTTCATATCGTGCCAGATTTGTTTCAGCGCTCAGTACTAAGTTAGTGTTCTCAGAAAGACGAGGAAAGGCAAAAACACCGACCCCAGCCTGATAAATACGATCGTCAATGGGGTTGGGGGTACGAAACAGGTTGCCACCGCCATAGACATTAGCTCGTCCGGTTAAAAAGACACTGGTTTGGCGAGTGGGCTCTGGCTCTTCTTCTAAAGGCACCTCGTCAGTGGGGCGAATTCGTAGCGTGCCTAGCTCGCTGTCAGTGCCGACAGGTTGCGATCGCACCCGCAAAATTCCTAACTCGTCATCGATCGCACCGTCAGTATCATCAACCTCCGTCTGCTGCTCATCCGTCTGATCTGGCATCCCATCTCGATCAGCCGCCGCCTCTGCAAGGCGATTAACATGGCGGCGGTCACCAAGCCCCAACATTAATCGGGTCGAGTGCGTCTTCTCGCACTTATACCTATCTGGTGGAACGTGTACCAGGTTTGACACCGATAAGCTAACAGCAGAATCACAGTCACCATGGCTTGATCGCCATGGTGCGGCTAGCAAAGAGTTTTCCGTTTCAACCAGCTCTACAGCATTGAGACCACCATCAGCCAAGTTGTGGAGCACCACATCCTGGGCAACTGCCCCATAGTCCAGCACTCCCCAAATACCCAGGCATATTGTTAAGAACTGAGCGCCCCCCCATGACCTAGAAAGCAGCCCCATTATTGACGTTCCATATTGCTGGCCCATTTATTTGATTGAGAGCATATATTGCAACTGTCAGGTTAGTTATAACAACGGACATCGTTGAAAGCCGTCAACAGCCACCCTGACTCGCGGTCCACGTTGGCGTCGCCTCTCCTTTGGAGATGTGCATCCGTCCATTGCTATAGAAAAAGCATCCCAACCCACTGACATCAGACTGATAAAAGCACAGTATTTGTAAATACAGCACTGAAAAATTGCCACCCCTGATACACTACGCCAAAATATTAAAAATATTCTTCCCAAACTCCGAAAGTCTCTGAAAGATCAGGATAAAGGCCTAATAAATTACAAGATCTGGGTGGCTTTTTAAAGAATTAGTGAACAAACTGTGGCCATGCCCCTGGAAAGTTGGGTAGTATTACTAATGGAGCAGAGTAAAATTACCTGCTTCAGGTGCATTTGCCCAGTACTTCTGCCCATGAGCCCCCTTGTTTACTATGCGCAAAGTTTCTGCACGCTGGTGCTCACTGTTATTAGGTACCTCATTCATACTGGGTACTCCAGGTGGGGCGATTGCCCAAACATCGCTTACGTGGGCCAAGGTTGAGAGCCTGCGCAATCGAGTCCATCTCATTCCTAGCGGCAACAATGCAAGACTAGCCAGGGTTTCCGATGTGATGAGCATTGGAGACGCTCTCCGCACAGCCGCATCAGCTCGGGCAGAGCTGCGCTTCAATGATGGCTCTCTAGCACGCGTTGGGGAACAAGCTACTTTCCGTTTTACTCCAGATACTCGAAATTTTCAGCTTTCTAACGGTACTGTTTTACTCCTGATTCCCCCTGGTCGCGGGCGCACCACAATTCAAACGCCCAACGCCGTAACAGGAATCCAGGGTTCAGCTCTATTTGTTCGGGTTCGGTGTTTAGCTGAATTAACATCCGAAGGGTACTGTTCGTCACCCGTTACGTTTGTTGGGGCCTTAACCAATAACCCAGCCGGAGCCATGGTTGCTTACAACGAAAGTGGCTCTCAGCAACAACCTATCCATGCTGGGGAAATGATCATTATCGAAAATGGCATTATTTCACAGCGGCTTGAGTTTGATCTTCGCACGTTTTATGAAACTAGCGGTCTGGCAGCAGGATTATCGCTTGATAGTCCCACCCCACCCGCGGAGCTATCTGATGAGCTGCAAGAAGTGTGGCAAGAAATTCAGGATGCTTTAGAGCTACAAGGTGATTTTGACAATCAAGGCGTCGCTGAAGAAGTCGTAGAAAATCCTGATTTTATTACTGCCCCCATAGCCAGCACAGTAACAACAGACAGCCCTGAGTTAGACGCTTCATCAGCTAACGATGGTTTTGCCGGGTTTCCCAGATTTGCATCCTCGCCAGCCGCGACTTTTCATGGGCTAGTTCAGGTGGCCACCTCACAACCGTCTGGCACCTACACAACAGAAACCACCGAAATATCAGAGAGTGGCAATACAGAGTCAGGGTTGGCAACACCTATTAACAGTGCAAGAGCAGCAGAAACACTAGGGGCAGGCTCAACAACCGGCAACCCGGGAACAGGTTCTCCCTCGGTTTCATCGCCAGTAGCCAATCAACCTTCTCTCGGAGTAAATACCGTTGCTCCTATTTCGGAAGTTCCTGCCACTGACAATATATCAATCCCTACTATAGGGGCCGCATCTGCTCCCATAGCTCCCATTAGCAGTGGAGCCGAGGCAGTGGTTACGCCTCAAACCGTTGATACTTTTGTTACACCATCCGTTACGCCTGTTGAATCTGTCCCTGAAGTAACACCAACAGTTCCCTCCACAATTACTCCAACGGTTGAAGTAATACCAACACCGGTGGAAACAATCACACCAGTTGTTGTACCAACAGCGCCAGTCACCGTACCGACACAACCAGTAATTCCAGCAGCAGACCAAGCTCCCGTTCGTGAAGCTGTTCCTGAGAGCGCATTTGACTGGCAGCCGGCAGGTGCCAATGACCCTGAAGTTTTACAGCCATCTGATGTGCCGGTGGTCAATGAGCCGGGCCCAGAAAATACTCCAGCATCTCAACCGGAGACAAATCCTGGAACGAATATACAGATCTAGCAACTGCATTAGTGCTAACTTGATGCCATTATTGCTGATTTAGAGAATGAATCGATCGGTTAGATCTATCATGGAACAACATCTTACATAATAAAGTCTCGCCAGATTCAGTAATGCCAAGTTGCTTAATCTGGCGAGACTTTATTCTCTAGACACGGTTTAGCTCACCTCTACTGAGTCATCATCATCATCTTGATCGATCAACGTAGTGGCGTTGGGTGGTTTATAGTCTTTATCCCAGTCTGTTGGCAAAATCACGGTTGAGCGGCTAGCATCTTCATCGCTGAGGACGTCAACGGTAGGTAGCTCTTTTTCAGGTGCAGCTTCAGATAAGACATTTAATTTCAGTGTCTGCAAATCTTCAAGCACTGTTTCTGCGGTTGAATAGCGTTGATTAAAGTCGTAGCGAACCATTTTTTCAATAATTTCAGCCAGTCCAGGGTGTAAATCTTGGACCTTATCAACCCACACTATTTCTCCATGGGAATCTCGCTGGAGTGAATGGGGAGGCAATCCGGTCAGAGCTTCAATAACAGTTATCCCTAGGGCATACAAATCACTACTGAAGTTAGGTAATCCAGCAGATTGCTCGCTGGGCATATATCCCTGAGTACCAATGCCCACAGTTGATGTGATGCGAGCATTCGTGTCCGTCAAACGATTGGAAATTTGTTTGACAGCACCAAAATCAATTAGGACATAGCGGCCATCTATTTTACGTGAAATGATATTGGATGGCTTTATGTCTCGATGGATCACCCCTTGGGCATGAACTGCGCCAATAACAGGCAACAAATCTAACAAAAACTGGGCTGATGCACGTTGTGACATCGGCCGCTTAGGATCTAGTAGATCCTTAAGCAAGGTTCCTTCAATCATTTCTTGCACTAAATAGAAGGAATAGTTAGCTTCAAAGTATGCCAGCAGACGTGGTATTTGATCGTGCTCTCCTAATCGCTCTAAGGTAGATGCTTCCGATGCAAATAAACGCTGCGCTAGCTGGTGAGCCTTAGGATTATCACTAATAATTTTAAGTTGTTTAACAACGCAGATTGGATTACCTGGGCGCTGAGTATCTTGAGCCAAATAGGTATCGCCAAAACCACCAGAACCGAGAATTTTGCTGATGCGATAGCGATCACTCAAAACCGTCCCAATCATTTCACTTTCATGGGCCGCCAGCAAATCTTTAAAGTCATCTTGTTGGCTAATAATCTCTTGCACAATAGGGGATGTCACGTAGCGTGCCAACGTGCTGCGTAATGTCTTTTTCTGTAGCTGCTCACCAAAGAAACCAATAGCAAAGTCCGCTGTAGCAAGTCCAAGGACACTTAAAACCGGAACCGCTAGGGGAATCATGACACCCCCTATTGTAAAAGCAACAAATCCAACCAGTCCCCAACCACCTGCTCCCACCGCGGCAACAGCCAGTCGATAAAGCGGTCTTCGCGCTGAAATTTTACTAATTACGACGGCCATACTCCCTAACCAGCCAGTGACTATCAACGCACTGAGCCATGGGCTTTTAGACAACGAATAGAGGGCTAGGTCATCTCGCAATGTTGCAATAGTATTCGCTAAAATCTCCACACCAGCCATGGGGGTGGGATGCAACAAACTTTCAGAAAAAGGCGCTGCATGAAAGTCTTGGTGCAGGGCAGCTGTAGAGCCAACAATAACAATTTTATTTTCAAAGAAACGACCGTTATCTAACTGCGTTCTCCAAAGCTGAGCATCTAAAAGATACCAAAAGGGAATGTGTTGGAAGGTTTTTTCAGGACCATGAAAGAAAATATAGTCACCACCGTCGTTTTTGTAGTCAAGTTGCGAAGCCTGCAAGGTTGCCTCCGCAAAACTCAACACTGAGGGCTCTGAACTATTGTCTTCAATGAACAACTCCTCGCCTAGAAGATCTGCTTCTACGCCCTTAAGTGTTTTTAAGAATTCTCGACTGAGACGATGGATTTTTCCATTGGGCTCCAAAATAAAGTTAATGGCCCCTACATGAATGGGCATCCCACGAAAATCGGGCAATGGCAGCGTTGGCTGTAGTAAGGAACCTTGCCTCAACTCAATATCACCATATTTCGCCGCCAAAACCACCTGTGAGCCTTGTTTAGATAGAACCTCTGCAAACACCGCATCATCCTCAGCGCCATAACTGCTGGGCTGAGAAAACACGATATCCAGAGCAATAGCATCAGCCCCAGCATCCAAAATCTTTTGTACGGCGGCAGCATAGGTAGAACGTGGCCATGGCCATGAACGAATAGCGGCTAACTCTGGATAGGCATCGGGCTGATCTAAATAATGCTGTCCCTGGGATAGGGATTCTTCATCGATAGCCAATATAACGATGTCATCTGGAGCGACCGTCGGTCCCCGCAAATCCCACATCAATGCTTGCCCTTGTAACTCCAACGAACGAATGAAGCTAAGGTTTAGACCAGTGGATAATGCAGTTATGCCAATCAGCAGTCCATTGAGACAGGCTCGCCACCGTTGTGCAAGATTTATGGTTGGTACAAACTTACGCAAACGATCCTGAGACGTTAGCGTAGCTGTGATATCTGCCCCATCTTGTTTCATCCGTATAAAGGCGGGTATTTAGAATACTTCACAAATCCAAAACATTGATGATGCAACCTTGATATGAGTAAGGACTGACCTGATGGTGAATCAATCTGAATATTTTCAGTATTTGCTAGAATGCAGTATATAAAATCACACTACTGTGCGATAGTATTACGGTCATGGCTGAAAAGCCAACACCATAATAGCCTGAAGCTATTGTTTAGGCGTTCATCCTTTGATGTATAGCTTGACCAAATCCTCCATAGGAAAATGCATTTCTCATAGATTAAAGCTAACCGTTTCAGGGATTTGAGCAAAGCCGGAGGAATATCTGAGCGGTGCCCGCACGATAGTCAAATCTGCCTTATAGTAGTAACTTGGCCTTTGGGGAAAGAGATTCGAAGCAGGTTCAAAGCATAACTGGTCTAGCTTTAGAGCTTTTTAGATCATGGCTATACCCTGTTGAGATGAGCATCCGTACAATGGAGTTCATTTATGTGCTGAAATTGTGCATTCTAAGTGAAAAGGTATGGATATAAAGCTCTATGAATTTTTATAAGTGTTATGTACGTATGGAGAAGATGACAATCATCTAGATAATTGGTAAATCGAAATTCGAATAGTCAAAACTATCTAAAGTTTGATTATTTATATATCGTCACCGTCAAGTTCCTTACACGTTAGTTATTATTGTTTGCCTGTAAATCTATGGCTTTTAATACTTCCAATATAGGAAGTTGTATGAAGGTTATGTGAATAGTTACAGACGAACCTATGGTAACTTTTCTGTTTTTATATTAGTTCCGAACTATTTCTAAGTTGCAGCACTGACTACTCGCTTGTAGTCAACGCCACTTAGTTTTTAGTTATTGTTATTGTTACTACTTTTATGCATACGCAACCGTTAAGCCGACTTTCTATATTTGTAGATGGGAATAATATGTTTTATGCCCAGCAAAAAAATGGCTGGTTTTTTGATCCAAAGCGTGTACTTGAGTACTTTACTAAAGAGACGGTTCCTTCCACACTTGTAAATGCATTTTGGTACACAGGTTTAAAGGACCCCCAAGATCAGCGGGGGTTTCGGGACGCACTGATTAGCCTTGGGTACACGGTCCGCACTAAGATTTTGAAAGAATATTACGACGATAATTCCGGTCGCTATTCTCAAAAGGCAAATCTGGATATTGAAATCGTCGTTGATATGTTTAATACAGCGGCCCAGTACGACCGGGTTGTCTTATTTAGCGGTGATGGCGATTTTGAGCGTGCTATCGAACTGCTGCGCTCAAAAAATACTCATATTACGGTGGTCTCTACTGAGGGTATGATTGCTCGGGAATTGCGTAATGCGACGGACCGCTATATTGATCTAAATTCGGTCAGACGCTACATCGAGAAGGATTAGGGACCGCTCTCTAAATCATATTTAAAATCATATATTTTCACGGCCATGGGGAACGTCTAAACTGTTTAAGTCTGGCCCCAGAGGGATGATGCCGCCTGGATTTAAAGGAAACAGGTTGCCAAAATAGTCTCGTTTAATGGCCTCTACGTCGCACGTATCAGCGACACCAGGCAGTTGATAAATATCTCGAACATAGCCGCTGAGGTGCTTATACTCAGCGATACGATGCCGGTTGCACTTAAAGAGACCATAGTAGGCAACATCAAAACGAATCAAGGTGGTAAATAAGCGGATATCTGCCAGAGTTAGCCGCTCACCACAGAGGTAACGCTGGGTCGCTAAGGCTGTATCAATGACATCTAGAGTATCAAACAGCTCATTACAGGCAGCTTCGTAAGCGGTCTGGGTTTGGGCAAACCCACAGCGGTAAACTCCATTATTTATGGCGCTATAAATGAGGGTATTCCATCGATCAATTTCACGTTGCAACTCAACCGGATAAAGATTCAGATCGGGTTGGGGAGCGCATTCATTAAAAGCTGCGTTCAAAATATCGATAATTTCAGCGCTCTCATTGTTAACAATTGTATTGGTTTGGCTATCCCATAGGGCAGGAACTGTGGCTCGTCCCTGATACCCCTTTTGGGTTTTGGCATAAAACTGAGGCAACGTACGACAGCTCAGGGAGTCTTGCTCGGAAGGGTGATCAAATACCCAGCAACCTTCATTGCCTGAGGGAGACACAATCGTCACTGCAATGGCCGTATCTAAGCCTTTGAGGGCGCGAACAATCAGAGTGCGATGGGCCCAGGGGCACCCCATACCCACAATTAGCCGATAGCGATTGGGCGCAGCTGGATATTGGCCTGAGGGGATGCGATCGCAAAACACACTCTTTGGCCGCTGATAGTTGCCGGCTTTATCGCTAGGAGCCATCTGGGACATCATGGTACGCCAGAGGGTAGTCCAGATTGTTTTGGCCGTACGAATCAGCAAACTAGGGGGTAACGCCATAAACAGGTTTGTAATGTTGCGGGTTTAATTGATCGCTGGAGGCTAGACCAGGCTCGTAGAATCGGAATACTGGCAATTTGCTCCGGTTGAAGGGTATTCCAATCCAAGCCAGCCGGTTTGGGATGATTATTTTCGGTGATCAAGCACTGCGTCGGGGTCACCACTAAGTCTACCCCCCAGTCATGGGGCTGCATGGGCAGCTCCCTAGCATCGACAATCTGTAAATCGTGGACGGTCGTGACAATGGGGGTATTCTCAATCAGCAGCTTATATTCCGACAGCATCGCCAGTTCTAAATCAGCAAAGCCCGCCCCTTTCCCGGTACGACCGCCGTTAGAAGCAACGGCAACACAGCCTACGACAACCAAATCAACGGCCTGCATTTCGCCAAAGGCAACTAACCGACCATGGCGCATAGCACCGCCCATGGTTGCAGCCTCTTCTAACGCAATATCTTTTTGTTTGAGGACTGCCGCTGTCAATTCAACAAAACATTTTTTGCGAGAGAGGCGGGGCACCGCCATATATAGGGTTTTACCATCGACCAACGCCCGTAATCGCACCGCCGTATGGGGCGAATCAGGATTACATTTAACAACCTGCGCCCCTTGCCATAGATCGGTTTTAGCCAGACGTTCAGCAGCTATCTCAGCGCCAATAAAATTAGGAATATGACCCACCGGATCGCGACGAGTGGCCTGATGTTTTTTAAGCGTGGACCAAATACGCTGCCGCAGTGCGTCTTTGTCCCTATGACGACCAGACCAAGTTGAAGTAGACATGGACAAGCAAGAGAACCCTCTCTGTATTTATAGCAATTGACTAGCCATCGGCGGATACGTATCTCCAAAGAAGAGGCAACGCCAACGTCAATGCGCATCAGGTTAGCTGTCGTCATGCAAGGTTTTCAAGGATATCCATTGACCTAACTACCCTGACGGATACAACATAGCCAATGGCCACATGTATTTAGCCCTCTGGCATTAAACCAACAGCTCTGAGACAACATCCTCCCGAGGATCAGCAAAATCGCATATTATATATTTTCTAAATCTTTGGGATTAAAGGAATCACTTGCCCCTACAGTGAATGAATCTACCAGTAATGCCCAATGGCTAAGAAAACCAAAAAGAAAAAGCAAACCGTCCTAGCCCGTGGATTTGGCAGTCAGTCCCTAGCAACGGACTTAGCACAAGCGGAAGCGCTGATTCGACGGGAGCAGTGGTTAGATGCCTATTCTCTTTTGATCAGGCTAAAGGAGTCTCATGCTGACAATTTAGAGGTTTTGGCCCATCTGATAGAGGTACATTACGAGTTAGGGCAATTACACCAATATCTGGCCGTATGTGAAGAGTTTTTGGCCATTAAGCCCAACGATGCTCGGGTTAATTTTTTATTGGGCTATGCCTATGTGCTCAACTACTACCCTTTATTAGGCATACAACAATATCGCTATGCAATTGAGCGCTGGCCCGAACATACCGGTAGCGTCGAAGGCAAAGAACATTTAGCCATGATTGAGCCTAATATCTCAGATGTGCTGGCTTCCATAGGGCTGAGCTATCCAGAGGATTGGGAATTGGGAATTCTCTATGAACGGACACGGGCCTATACGGAAATTGGCCAAGCCCACAAAGCTATTAAGACAGCCCAAACACTGATAGAACAACGGGCTGATTTTATTCCTGGTCACAATAGCTTGGCCCTCGCCTATATGGCCAATGACCAGTACGAGGATGCGATCTCAACCCTACAAACCACATTAGAATCAAATCTCGACAGCAGTCTTCTGCGAGCAAATCTAGTCCGGTTCCTCTGTTTGCGAGGCCGCTTTGATGAAGCTGAAACCCACAAAATTCATCTGCTAGCCAACACTAGCACTGAGCCCAATGATCTAACCCGTAAGGCAGAGGCACTGGCCTATTTAGATGACACCACGGCCATCACAGACTTGCTAGCAACCGTCCCACCGGACCCAGAGAAAGAGAATCGACCGGTTGTGACAGGTCTGTTCCATCATCTTGTGGCGGTGGCCCTAGTGCGTCAGGGGGACCCAGTAGCCGCCAGAAAACAGTGGAAACTGGCACTGGAGCTATATCCTGACATGGAAGTGGCTCAGGAAAACCTGGACGATTTTGACATGGCCTCCACCTTTAAAGAAGGGCCATGGCCGTTTGAGCTTAATAGCTGGGTAGAAAATGGCGCATATCAAGACCTGCGTCAGGTGGCCCTGGCCCTGACACCCGAGCGTACGCCCCATCCTGCTTTAGTGACAGCCGTAGAAACCCTACTAGCAGACTATCCATTTATTAATCAGCTAGTACCCGTATGGCTCAAGCGAGGTAGCCCAAGGGCACGTATGCTGGCCATGGCAATTGCAAAAAGTCATCCAAGTGAACCCCATTTGGCAGCACTGAATGAGTTTGTGGTAGGAACCTATGGGAGTGATGCTCAGCGATATCATCTGGCATCCTATCTGGCACGTCATCATCAGCTAACGACCAATCGACTCTGGCTCCAGGGAGAGTGGCACGAAAACTTGCTATTAGTCACCTATGAACTGGTGCCAGAATCGCCAACAGTTGAGTCGCCCGAGGCAGATGAGCTTTTAGACAAGGCCATGAAAAAGATTGCGCTGGAGTCTTCTAAAGCAGCAACAACAGCTGAAGACTATTTGAAACAGGCCTTAGAACTAGAGCCTAACAATCCTGAATTACTCAATAATTTGGCCCTGGCCTACACCCACCAGGGCAAACTAGCAGAATCTCGTCAGCTGACACAACAGATTATTGATCAGCATCCAGAGGATGTGGATAGCCGGGTAGCCATGGCTCAACTCTATCTGGAAGAAGAGAATTTAGACGCAGCTGAAACTGTTCTAGATGGGTTGTTACAACGGTCTAAGTTGACTGCGGATGAATTTGTGGGTCTGATGTTAACTCGCAGTCGGTTATTAATGCTGCAGGGTCAAGAAGCCATGGCCCGTCTCTGGTTTCAAGAAATGTTGCCCATGGTGCAGGACCATCCATTAATGCGACAGTTAGGATTTGGCCGGGGCTAAGTCAGGGCTTTTTCATGAGACAATAAAAGGCTAGGGTTGGCAAATACAGCCCCTCGATAAAACGTTAGATAGCTGAGCATTGAGACTCGGTCTCGAACCGAGAAAGATCTCATCGAGTTCTAACGCTTTGCAGGCTGGCCATCTCTAGACTAAACAGAGGGTCCTAATCATCTGCTAAATATCGAGCCCTCCTTCAGTGGAAGACACTCCGTCTTCCCAACAAGGCACAGTAGGGTTTTCTCTAATGCTGGGGAGACCAAACTCAAAGCCCTCAACATTCGGGGTCCGGGGGCCGAGTCTAACACATTCAACAGTCTGTCAATCCTATAAAAGATTGAGCGTTGCTGAGCCTCGGTATGATTTTATCTGCGAAATACTGTCCCACAGCATATCTCGTCGATCGGTTCATCCTCTAAATCAGCAACGGCAAAGATTGCATAGCCCCATTTAGTTCCCTGGCCAAAATCCAACGCTTGGATGCAAGGCACAGTCGCCACTCCACAGTTAAACCAATACAGCTCAATACCTATCAGATGAATTTTCTATCGTTACCCCTTTGCCTATGCTGAAACAGGCAATGCATCCATGAATAACTAAACTCACATCGGTTATACCCTCCTTTACTGAGCCGCTCTGCGCCATAGCAGGGTAGTCCCTCCCGTTAAAACTAAAAATAGTTTGTAAACGCTATGCACTCACACATTTGGCGCTGGAAACCACTATCTCTTTTGCTCTTCGGGTTGTCCCTACTTGTTGTCATTACGCTCCACGCCATCACTCCGGCGACGGCAATGGTGCAGCCCCCCACAGCCCAAGAGCTTCGTGGCGTATGGGTGACCACCAATGACACCGACGTCCTCGTGGACCGTCCTAAGCTCCATAGCGCCATCGACCAGCTAGCTGAACTTAATTTCAACACCCTATATCCTGTGGCCTGGAACGGAGGGTATGCATTTTTTGAGAGCGGCACGACTCGACGGGCAGGGATTCAGCATTTTGTCCGGCGTGGCATCCAAGATTACGACATTCTGGCAGAGCTGACGGCTAAAGCCCACGAAAAAGGAATGTCCGTTATCCCCTGGTTTGAGTTTGGATTTATGGCACCAGCCACGTCTGAGCTAGCCACTGTCCACAGCAGTTGGCTCACCCAAAAGAGAAATGGCAGCCGTATAGATACCAGCAGAGAGGGGGGCGATATGGTCTGGCTCAATCCTTACAAGCCAGAGGTGCAGCAGTTTATCACCCAAATGCTATTGGAAGTAATCAGCCGCTACGATGTGGACGGTGTGCAGTTTGATGACCATTTTATTTTGCCAGTGGAGTTTGGCTACGACAGCTATACTCGCGAGCTTTACAAAACGGAAACCGACAAGGACGTCCCCAACGCCCCCCACAATCCAGACTGGGTAAAGTGGCGTGCAGATAAGCTGAGCGCATTTGTTAAAACCCTCAATGCCGATCTCAAAGCCCGACGACGTAATATTGTTTTCTCAATTGCGCCTAACCCCTACGATTTTGCCTATGAGGGACAGTTACAAGATTGGCTCACCTGGGTGCGGCAGGGCTGGGTTGATGAGCTGATTGTGCAAATTTATCGCAATAATTTAGGAGATTTTCGCCATCAGCTGCACGCCCCATCGATTCGGGAAGCTCAGCAAAAAATACCGACAGCAGCGGGCATTCTCACCGGGCTCCGTAACATTCCTGTCCCCTTCAGCTTTATTGAGTCAAAAGTGAAAGCCGCCCGCGCCTCTGGTCTGGGCATGACCTTCTTTTTCTATGAGAGCCTTTGGGATGATGCACCCGAACCAGCTGATACACGCCAGGCCAGTTTCCGCCACCTATTTGCCACCCCAACCCAAAGAAATAGCTATCAAGCAGAGGCGGGTTAATGACTGGTCTCGTTCTCCCCTTCCCTGACTAGCCGCGTTATCCTAATAAACGGTAACTTACCTTATTAGCAACGGCTCAATGGCAGTATCAAACCAGCGTGTGGTGATTTTGGGCGGCGGCTTTGGCGGCCTGTATACGGCTCTGGCCCTGAGTCGATTGCCATGGGACAAAATGGCTAAACCAGAGATAACGTTGGTGGATCAGCGCGATCGGTTTGTATTTGCCCCACTGCTATACGAGTTGGTTACCGATGAGTTACAGACTTGGGAGATCGCCCCACCCTACACCGAGCTACTGGCAGGAACGGGAATCAAATTTCATCAAAGTGGTGTCGCTGGCATTGATACCACCGCTAATACCGTGTGCCTACAGGATGATACTGTCTTGCCCTACGACCGACTGGTCTTGGCGCTTGGGGGTGAGACGCCGATGGACATGGCACCGGGGGTAAAGGAACATGCGATCGCATTTCGCACCCTCAATGATGCTTACACCCTTAAAGAAGGTCTGCGCGAGGTCGAAAGCTCCAACACCGATAAAATCCGTGTGGCCGTCGTGGGCGGTGGCTACAGCGGGGTAGAACTGGCCTGCAAAATAGCAGAACGTCTGGGTGAACGGGGGCGGCTGCGCATTGTCGAGCGCGGCACCGCCATCTTACAAAATTCCCCAGAGTTCAACCAAAAGGCAGCCCAAGAAGCCCTGACTGCAAAAGGCATCTGGATTGACTATGAAACCACAGTGACCGAGGTCGGAGTCGATACCATCTCGCTACGATATAAAGACCAGACCGACGTTCTCCCCGTAGACCTAGTACTTTGGACCGTAGGCAATCAGGTTAACCCCCTAGTGGCCAGTCTGCCCTTCGAAAAAAATGACCGTCAGCAGCTCAAAATTCAACCCACCCTACAACTCTTGGGCCAAGACACTATCTTTGCCCTTGGCGATTTAGCCGACGGTAAAGATGCTGACGGGCACACCGTACCCACCACAGCCCAAGCCGCGCTTCAGCAGGCCGACTACACCGCTTGGAATATCTGGGCATCCCTCACCGGTCGTCCCCCCCTCGCCTTTAGATATCAGCACCTGGGTGAAATGATGACCCTGAACAACGACACAGCCACCCTCAAGGGACTAGGGCTCACC
>CALBPH010000377.1 GCA_937899365.1 uncultured Leptolyngbya sp. | reverse complement strand
CAAACGGCTCAAGATGGTGTTTCTACCGTGCTAGTGGCGATGGTAGACCCAGAAAACCTGGAAGCCCAAGACGATCTCAACCGCATTTTGCGACCCAAGAGCCTCAAGCTGCGTCGCATGGTTATCACTGTTGAAGACTATCAACGGATGATTTCAGCCTACTTAGATGATCAGGTTGCTAAGGAAAAGCAGCGTGACTTTGAACAGGCGGTTGATGTTAACGCCAACTTAGAAGATCTGGATCTAGACGGCGCTGATCTTGAAGAAGCCTTAGATGAAGAGGCTGACTTAGGGGCTGCAGTGCAAGATGCCGGAGCGGCTCCCGTTATTGCATTGGTGAACAAAATATTGGTTAAGGCACTTCAAGAGGGTGCTTCCGATATTCATGTTGAACCGCAGGAAGAGTTTTTACGTATCAGATTTCGCCGGGATGGTGTCTTGCGCCAAGCGTTTCAGGGATTGCCCAAGAAGATCATTCCAGCCGTAACGGCACGATTTAAAATCATATCCGAGCTGGACATTGCTGAGAGACGTATTCCCCAAGACGGCAGGATTCGAAGAGTTTTTCAAGGTCGTAAAGTCGATTTTCGAGTTAGCACCATACCCAGTCGCTATGGTGAGAAGGTAGTTCTACGAATCCTAGATAATACCAATACGCAGCTGGGTCTAGACAAACTGATTACCGACGACGAAACTCTCAAGATCGTTCGGGAGATGACCAGTTCCCCTTACGGTCTAATCCTGGAAACAGGGCCGACGGGATCAGGTTAGACCACCTCACTATACTCAGTGCTATCGGAGCGGAACGAGCCTGGAATTAACATCAATACGGCGGAAGATCCAATTGAGTATGCTCTACCTGGAATCACCCAGGTGCAAGTGATTCGTGAAAAAGGAATGAACTTTCCTTTAATTCTACGAGCATTTTTGAGGCAAGACCCCGATGTGATTCTGGTGGGTGAGACTCGTGACTCTGAAACAGCCAAAACAGCCATTGAGGCAGCTCTGACTGGGCACTTAGTTCTAACAACATTGCATACGAATGATGCGGCTGGGGCAATCTCTCGCCTTAACGAAATGGAGGTCGAAGCCTTTCAGGTGTCTAGTTCGTTGGTGGGGATTCTAGCCCAACGTCTAGTACGCAAAGTTTGTGCCGATTGCCGCATATCTTATACGCCCAGTAGCGAGGAGTTGGGGCGTTTTGGTCTCAGCTCTTCCGGTGGTGATGTTACGTTCTACCGTGCAAATACTATTGCTCCCGAGCAGGCTGAGGCGGCTCGGGCGGCTGGTGAGCTATGCCAGACTTGCCAAGGAGCGGGCTATAAGGGGCGAGTTGGTGTATACGAAGTAATGCGTATTACTGAAAACTTGCAAAAGATGATTTCGGATGGGGCGCCTGCAGAGCATATTAAGGAAGCGGCCGTCGAAGAAGGAATGCAAACTCTGCTGTCCTATAGCCTCAATTTGGTGGAGCAGGGTTATACCACCCTAGAGGAGGTAGAGCGTGTGACGTTTACCGATACGGGGTTAGAAGCTGAGCTTAAGGCAAGACGTAAGACGATTTTGAGCTGTGCTACCTGTAGTGCAGAACTGCACCATGATTGGCTAGATTGTCCTTACTGTCTGACGCCGCGCTTCCAAAGTACGGAGGCTAAGTAGAGTGATGGGGCTTTTGAGATGTAATTCATGGTGTCAGAGTGGGTAAACTCATCTCCATTACTTGTGTCTAGATTTTCCAGCGTAGCTCTGCGACTTTCTTAAGATTTTTTGTTTATACCGTTTTTGTAGATATCTACCTGAGGTGGCTCCATGGAAATGATGATCGAAGACTTGATGGAAGAAGTGGTTGAACGGGGAGGCTCCGATCTTCACCTTTCAGCGGGGTTACCTCCGTATATTCGAGTGAGTGGTCATCTCACCCCTACCGAACATCCCCCCATGACGCCTGAGCAGTGTCAGCGGCTAATTTTTAGCATGCTGAACAATACTCAGCGGAAAAATTTGGAGCAAAACTGGGAGTTAGATTGTTCCTATGGTGTCAAGGGCTTGGCTCGTTTCCGAGTAAATGTGTACAAAGATAGAGGGACCTATGCAGCCTGTCTTCGAGCCCTAAGCTCTAAGATTCCGAGTGCTGAGCTGCTGGGGCTGCCGGATATTGTAATTGAACTTGCTCGTCAGCCCCGTGGACTGATTTTGGTGACTGGACCGACCGGTTCTGGTAAGTCAACCACGTTGGCATCCATGATCAATGACATTAACCATACTAGGGCTGAGCATATTCTGACGGTTGAAGATCCGATTGAATTTGTCTATGAGCCGATTAAAAGTCTGATTCACCAACGTCAGATTGGAGAAGACACAAAAAGTTTTTCTAACGCATTGAGAGCCGCACTTCGGGAAGATCCTGATGTGATTCTGGTGGGTGAGATGCGAGATTTAGAAACCATCTCTCTGGCAATTTCGGCTGCGGAAACGGGGCACCTGGTCTTTGGTACGTTGCACACAAGCTCTGCGGCCCAGACCGTAGACCGAATGATTGATGTTTTCCCGCCAGAGCAGCAGCAGCAGGTGAGGGTACAGCTTTCTAACTCTTTGGTGGCTGTGCTCAGTCAGACGCTTATTCCGAAGGCTAATCCTAAACCTGGTGAATTTGGTCGTGTGATGGCTCAAGAGATTATGGTGGTCACGCCAGCTATTGCTAACCTGGTTCGGGAAGGTAAAACGGCTCAAATTTATGGTGCTATTCAAACCGGTGCCAAGCTGGGTATGAAAACTTTGGAGATGGTTTTATCTGACCTGTATCAGGCTGGCACCATCAGCTTTGAGCAGGCGATGGGTAAATCCTCCCGTGCCGATGAGCTTCAGCGTTTGATTAATGCGGGTGGTACAGGGGGTGGTGCCAATCGTGGCCAGGCTCAGCGTGGGCGTTCAACGACTGGTTTACGTCGGTAATAACGGCTGAACCTTAAAATTATTTGCTTTTATTTACAGCTAGGGGTTGCCTAAAAATTGGGCGGCGCTGTATAAAGCCTTCAATGACTTCCAAGCATAGAACTTTGCAGAGGTAAAACCCATGCCTACTTACGTTGCCACAGGGCGAGACACCACGGGCCGCAACCGGCGAGAAAAAGTTGTTGCGGCCACTCCGGGTGACGCTCGGGCTATGCTTAAGGATCGTGGTGTGTATATTCAGAGCATCACCCAAGATCGGGCCCTGAGTTTTAACTGGGAAGATATTAAAACCTCGTTGACCCAGGTTTCTGTAAAGGACAAGGCTGTCTTTTCTCGACAGTTTGCTGCTCTGGTTAATGCTGGTGTTGGCTTGGTGCGAGGGATTGGAATCTTAGGCGAACAGTGTCCAAACCCGAAGTTGAAAAAAGCACTGCTAGAGATAAATTCTGATGTGCAGCAGGGCAATAACCTATCTGATTCAATGCGAAAGCATCCAGGAAGTTTTGACCTGCTATATGTGAGTATGGTGCAGGCTGGTGAAGTGGGTGGTGTGTTAGACGAAGTTCTAAATCGTCTGGCTAAGCTGCTCGAAGATCTTAACCGTTTGCAGAATCAGATTAAGTCTGCCATGGCCTATCCGGTAACAGTGGGGGTCTTAGCCGTCTCCATTTTTATCGGTATGACGGTGTTTTTGTTACCCATTTTTGAAAACATTTTTACTGAGCTTGGGGCAGAGCTACCGGCGTTTACCCAATTTATGATTGGTATCAGTCGGTTTTTACGTAATCCGCCATTGGTCCTGCTTGCTATTGCCATCATAGTGATAGCTGGAATTCTCTACCGTCAGTATTACAAGACACGGGCTGGTCGTGAAACAATGGACCGACTGTTTCTAAAGCTTCCACTGTTTGGTGATTTGGTGCAGAAGTCGGCAACGGCTAGATTCTGCCGCACGTTTGGTTCTTTATCTCGTTCTGGTGTACCTATTTTGACGGCGTTGGAAATTGTCCGAGATACGTCGGGTAACCAGGTGATTGCCAATGCGATTGAAGAGGCCCGGTCAGAGATTCAAACTGGTGGCATGATCAGTCTGGCGTTACAACGACACCAGGTGTTTCCGGTGATGGCCATTCAGATGATTAGTATTGGTGAGGAAACGGGTGAACTGGACCAAATGCTAATGAAAGTGGCCGACTTTTATGAGGATGAGGTTGAACAGGCGGTTAAGGCCTTGACCAGTATCATGGAGCCCATCATGATTATTTTCCTTGGTGGCATGGTGGGGTCAATCTTGGTGGCTATGTATTTGCCCATCTTTGCGTTGCCAAATGCTGTGGGTGGATAAAAATCGGGGCTTTTGACTGTAGATATTTTGCAATCCCACAGGCAGCAGCCTGTGGGATTTTTGTTTGGGCTACTGCAGAACTTCTTTGAGCTTGTGTTGGTTCCATAGCTGTTGGTATAGGCCATGGCTGGTGACAAGGCTATCGTGGGTGCCGGTTTGCACAATATGTCCCTTATCCATAACAATGATGCGATCGCAATTTGCCGCCGCCGACATCTGATGGGTAATAAAAATCACCGTCTTACGTTGAGTACCATGTGACAAGTTATCCAAAAGTTGTGTAGCTGGTTGGTTATCATCGATAGACAGCGCATCATCTATCACCTAAATAGGTGCGTCAATGAGGAGCGCGCGCCCCAAGGCTGTGCGCTGTCGCTGTCCGCCAGATAGGGTAATGCCCCGTTCACCCACCAGGGTGTCGTACTGTTTTGGAAAGTTGAGAATCTCACCCCGCATCTGGGCTAGTTTCGCCGCTTGCTCAATCTCAGGCATTTCCGCCAGGGGTAGCCCGTAGCGCAGATTGTTTTTGACTTTTGTACTAAATAAGAAACTATCTTGGGGAACAAACGCAATCGCCCGACGGAGATCGGGTAAAGTCACCTGGGTAATGTCGTGACCATCGATAAATAGCTGACCGGTAGGAATCTCTAAAATCCTAGGTAGGGCTTTGGCTAAGGTAGATTTCCCCGAACCAATGGGACCCACTAGGGCCACGGTCTCCCCAGGCTCGATGGTAAATGAAACATTCTGAATAGCGGGTGTAGTGGTGTCTGGATACTGATAAGTCAGCCCTGTTGCCTGGAGTCGACCCTTGACCTCGGAGACGGGTAAAGCCCTGGCTCCCTCAACACTGGCTACCTTAGGTTGAGCCTTAAAAATCGCCTCAATCCGATCAACACTCACCTCGCCCCGTTGATAGGACGTAATCGTAAAGCCCAGGAGTGCCGTGGGAAAAACCAGGTTATTGACATAGAGCAAAAGGGTGACAAAATCACCAACTGCCAGCGTACCTGCTGCAATGTTGCGAGCGCCAAGGGCCAGAATGATAGCCAAGCTCAGGCTAGCCAGCCCTCCTAGTAATGGAAATAGGGTATTGCGAGTGCGGGCTAGGGACAGATTCGCGTCCAGCAAATTATTGTTGCGTTGGGAAAAGGCTTGCTGCTCATTGGTTTCTTGGGCATAAATTTTGATCAGCCCAATACCGCTCATGTCTTCTTGAATCAGGGTGCTTAAATCAGACAGGGACTGTTGAACATCTAACTGCTCTTGTCGAAGGCGATTGCTAAAGGAGCCCACCAACAGCATCATGATTGGATAAATAGCCAGAGCCACTAGGGTCAAGCGCACGTTAATACGCAGCATGGCTGGCATAGTCAGACAATAGGCAAAGAATGTATTCGCTAAACTCAGGACCGCAAACCCTAGCAGACGGCGAATGTTATCCACATCACTGGTGGCGCGGTTAATCAGATCGCCAATGGTGTTTTCTGCAAAGTAAGCGGGTTCTAACGAAAGTAGATGTTCAAAAATCCGCTGTTTGAGATCGAACTCAACCTTTCGACCCACACCAAATATGAGTACCCGTGAAGCCATCCTGATAGCCCACATTACCGTTGCCAATGCCAAGATTAAGCCGACATAGCGGACGATTGTGCCTGGACTAAAGGTGATTTTGAGCCGCTCAACGACATCACCGATGATCAGGGGTATCCAAACGCTCAGAATATTCACCAGCAGCAGGGTCCCAATGCCTAGGATGACGTGCTGTCGGTGGGGATGAAGATAGCTAGCTAAATATTGCAGCCTAGACTGTGCCATAGAAATACTCGAAATGTGATCGCAGCCATCGCCGCTTCATTATCCTAGTATCCTAAAGCCAAGCTTGCTTAGACCACCATGGGTTAGCGTTGGGTTAGCGTTTAATGGTGTCTATGGCGATGTCTAAAGTTCGATATTTGAATCCCAACCAAAGTCGAAATTAGGTAGCCAGCCCCGCAGGAAGTAATAGGTGGATGTGAGCACTTCATCCCAGTAGCGCGAGGTTAGCTGTAGGGCATCGACGTTGGGGATGATATCGGGGAGCCGAGAAAATGTATCATTGCCAGACCATGTGTTGACCGAGTAAAAATCGGTAGGTTTGGCGATCACCTGCATGTCCATATTTTCAAAGGTCAAGGCTGAGCGAGTCATGGTCATGGCTGGGGCCACGAGCATAATCCGTGGGTCGGTGGGCTCATTACGATTTTCTCGAGCTGCCAGGATTTGCTGATCGCGCAAAAAATCATCTACGTTGTCAGCCGTGCCATGGACGTTGAGCCCTGTGGACTCCAACCGGATATTTTCTGCCGGTACGCCATTATTAATTAGGACGGTTCTAATATTTTGCCGCTTAATATTGCTGGCCTCGCTGTCGCCTCCTGGATCGGCGGTTACGATGACAAACGGGTCAGCCCCAGCTTGACGAGCTTCGCCATAGAGCTGAGACGCGTAGATTAGTCGGGGCACGAGGGTGGAGTTATAGGCCTGGTCTGTAGCACTCTGAAATGCGACTGACCCTTTTGAATCGCCAGCATCATTACCAAAGACAACAATGGCACCTGTACGATCTATGCGGGCTCCTGCTTCTTGTACTCCGGCTGGGCATACATCAGCACACTGAGCTGCTCGAGCAGTAAATGCTTCTTGCACCTCTAGTTCTGATCTTCCATCAATGTAGCGGCATAAGATGGGCAAACTAGTCAACAATAAAATGGCTAGAGCTGCTGCTACCTGCTGACCTTTTACCTTTTTAACGCCTTCACTGATAGCCGAACCCAATAGTAGGATTGTTGCTCCTAGCGGCGTTAATGGTAAAGAAATCAGTCGCCAAATAGTCCCGATAGTTTCATCATTGGGATCCGCAAACGAGGCGACAATCAGAGTTAGGACAATTACTCCGCCAAACCAAGTAAGGTAAGGTCTTGGAATGATTTTGGTCAGAATATACCAAACCAGAAGCCCAATAGTGGCCCAAAGTAAAACACGGGTAAGCAGGACAAGCATGGGGACCTTTTAGAAAACAGGCGCGGGATTGTTCAAGAGTTAAGCACATTAGCTTCATTTCGGCTACGGGGTGAGCCTCTCAAACCGGAACCAATATACCCGGATCTGTACGTAGATGAGCTCAAAACCGTAAAAACATTTGGCAAAATCTTCAGTGTCAGGTGGATTTGAAACATTAAAAATGCGATAAATCATATAGCTAGCCAATTAAAAATTAAAAATGGGAGCCCAGTCTGGGCTCCCATTTTTAATTCGTATATCTTTCGTGTATGCGGGTGCGTTAAAACGCTTATATCAGCGAGCTACACCAGCTTTAGATTGGGGTATTGGGCAATGACCTCATCGCCGGTGAGGGTTTCACCGCTAGCTTGAGGTGTCCATAAAACTTCAATGGCCATGAGTGCATCGCTTGGGATAGCCCCGATCTGATTTAAAGCTTTTTGCAAGTCCTGTTCCGAGTTGACGCTAGGCAGCTTTAATTTGCCTTGGGTGGCTACGATCACAGTGGCAATAATGTATTCCCCGGGTAGCTGCTCGTTGTCAGCGTCGGGCAGGGCTGTAACATCTTTGCCAGATATTTGATTGTTGACGTTGGAAACAGCTTCGAGACTAAATTTACTGCGCTCCATCAGGGCAAGACGGTTAAACTCCGTTTCAGCAGATGTGAGTTTAGTGTCGATGGTGTCTGTGTCCGCATAGGCCCAGTACTCAGGATGTCGTAGCAGGGATAGGGTACTTTCTTGTAATACTTTGGCTAATCCTGCCGATGAGCTGGTATCGGCAGATGTGGCTAAGCGGTTGAGGTCGTCTTGTAAATGACGGGCTTTGGCCAGGAGCCCTACCTGTATGCGGGCGACAGCAACATTTGGATTTGGGGTGTAGCCGGTGTCTCCATCTCCGAAGCCGCTTTCGCGGAAGCTGCGCATTAGAAAAGATGCGATCGCAAAAAATATCAGCAAGCTGAACAACCCACCGCCACCAAAGCCAAACATTGGCATGATCAACGGAAAACCAAAACCAAAGCCGCCGCCGCCATAGCCTCTAGACGGACCCCGATAGCTGCGCGGGGACGAATAGGTGCGGCCATAGGAAGGTCGGCTGGGGGCTCTAAAACTTCCACCACCGATGCGTCCGCCAGCACGAGCGGCTAAAGCGCCATCAGCCTGGGAAAAGACCAGAACTAAGGCCAGGACACATACCAGTAGAGGCTTAAGGAAGGGACGTAGCCAAGACTTCAATCGGGTTAGCTTAGATCGACTCATGATGCAGAGGGCATAAAAATGCTGAGAATTTGTAGCTCACCAAAGTGTAGCCATACTTACTTTAACGTTTTTAGTCAGGTCAGACCGAGGCTCTAATCAGGACGGATACCCGCCATTAACCGCCCCCCACAATGGTAACCACCTCCAGTCGGTCGTCTGTTTGCATGACCGTTGTCTCCCAAAACTGCCGATGCAAAATCTCACCGTTATACTCCACGGCCACCAAACGTGGGTCCATCTCTAGTTGAACCAGGAGCTTTGGCAGCGTAGTACCTACGGGGCAAGATTGGGAGTTTCCATTGACTTGGAGCGTAATGGCCGTTGGATCTGGGAGATTATTCATAGAAAAGGACGATGGGCAATGGGCCACATTGGGTAAAGAACGTTGGGGCTAAGGCGTTATGGCGCGTAGGTTGTATATTGGCGTGAGCAACATCAGACCTTAGCGAAAGTGCTGATTAAAGCCTTGGGTAGCCAGGGTCGGATCATCAGCCTGCATGATGGCTCGCACAATGGCCACGCCTGGGGCTCCAGCTTCCCGTGCTGCGGCCACATTGGTTAGATCAATACCACCAATGGCAAACCATGGCATGGGGGCATGGTCCACCGCGTAGCGTACATAGTCATAGCCTGCGGCTGCCTTACCAGGCTTGGTCGGAGTAGCGTGAACTGGACCCACACCAATATAGTCAGCGCCTTCGTTAATGGCGCGAGTCATCTCTTCTGGGCATGTGGTTGAGCGACCCACAATGGGCAGGGGGCCGAGAATATGACGGGCCGCCTCCATGGGCAGATCCTGCTGCCCCAGATGCACACCATCTGCTCCCACTGCTGCTGCAATGTCCACGCGATCATTAACAATAAATAGAGCGTTGTACTGATGGCAAAGCGATTTCATCTTACCTGCCAGTTCTAGACGCACCTCATCATCAGCTGACTTTTCCCGATATTGCACAATGTCAATCCCGCCTTTGAGGGCCGCTTCCACAATGGCTAATAGTTGGTCGTGGGGAGAGGTGACCAGATAGGTGTGGGCCTCAGCCAAACGCTGTCGCAGGGTATAGCCCAATAGGTTGCTTTCGAGGGTATATAGCTGGTAGCGCATCTGCTTCGCACCATTGGCCATGTCAGCAGAATGTAATTTGCCATATTCTTCTAGCACGCGCAGGGCTTCTTGCACCCGGCAGCAGTTAACCTGCACAACGGTTTGCAATGTGTCGCGCTGCTGCTCTTGGGGGTGGCTCAGGGCTGTGCCCAGATCTCCGGGAGTGTCACGATTTTGCCTCAATTCATCACTGTGCCAGCTTCCTAGGGTTTGGCGGAGGTGCTTAATTTTCTCTGTGAGAGAGGCATCATTGAGGCCAAATCGACACCATTCTTCAATGATGCGTAATCCTTCGCGAGCCCGATCTAAGTTGGCATCTAAAATCCGGTACAGCACTTTCTGGGACTGTTCTTCGGCGATCGGCACAGAGTTCATAAATAAGCTGGGCATGGGAGAAAATCCTTCCTATGGTATCAGCTGTAAATTTCAGCCAGTCAGACAATCAGCGTGGATGGCTTCTCGCTTTAGGGGATCTGCCAATCTGAAGCATTCTGTGACAAAGGGTTGACAAATGTTCAAGTCGCTATCAAGATTCCTAGGCATAAACAACTAGATATCAGCGACATCCTGCCTCACGCACCCACCGCAGATTTTGCAACACCGATTAGTCATGGATTTGGGATGGTGGGCAGAGCGTCATCGCAATTACCCCAGAGAAGATAGTTCTCTGGGCAAATCACACTCGTGGATTCGACGATGGACGCAACAATACGTATCAAACCTTTGCGGAGCTTCCTGCTGGCCCTATTTGTTCTGGTGACGGCATTGCCAGCGAACGCTCAAGAAACCCAGCCCTTAAGCTCTCCTGAGCCCTTAAGCTCTCCTGAGCCCTTAAGCTCTCCTGAGCCCTTAAGCTCTCCTGAGCCCTTAAGCTCTCCTGAGCCCTTAAGCTCTCCTGA
>CALBPH010000376.1 GCA_937899365.1 uncultured Leptolyngbya sp. | reverse complement strand
AAATTCTCCGTTATTATTCCCACCTACAACCGCCCCCAGCATTTAAAGCAGTGTTTACATAGCCTTACCCACTTAGACTATCCCGGCGATTGTTTTGAGGTCGTTGTCGTCGATGATGGCAGCCAAATGTCTCTCACTTCGATCACTGAGCAGTTTGAAGCAGATCTTTCATTGCGTTTTATTCAACAGCACAATGCCGGTCCTGCCAGTGCCCGGAACACTGGGGCAGCGGCGGCCCAAGGTGATTATTTGATATTCACCGATGATGACTGTCAACCTGACCCTGGCTGGTTAAAGGCCCTAGACACCGCCGTCGCTGACGTGCCAAATGCTCTGATTGGGGGGCATTCGGTTAACGCTCTACCCGATAATGTATATTCCACCGCCAGCCAATTGCTAATCGACTACATTTACGACTATTACAACCAGACACAAGGGGAGGCCACCTTTTTTGCCTCCAATAATTTCGCCATGCCCCGCGCTCTGTATCAGCAGCTAGGGGGCTTTGACACCCGCTTTCCCCTCGCCGCTGGCGAAGACCGAGAATTTTGCGATCGCTGGCGACACCATGGTCTACCGATGCACTATGCCCCTGCCATGCGGCTAAACCATACCCACCAACTTACCCTCGCGTCCTTCTGGCGACAGCATTTTAACTATGGTCGAGGGGCGTTCCATTTTCACACCGTTCGTAGCCAACGAGAATCTCAGCCAATACGGGTAGAGCCGCTATCGTTCTATGTGCGCCTGCTGACGTATCCATTCTCCCGACAGCAGGGAGGGCGAGCTTTTAGACTTTCAGGGCTGTTTTTTCTATCGCAGGTTGCCAATGTAGCCGGTTTTGCCTGGGAGAAACGTAAATGGCCAGTAGCCTATATGAGGGCAAACGTCTCAGGGAGATACCTCCCCAGGTAAAAAGCCAGCTTTTATCCCTTGGGAAGGGTCACGTAGTCGAATAGACAGGTTGCCATAGGGCGTACAGGGAATTGGCGCCGCCCAGCACTTTACGCTGTCGTCGCTGACAGGAGTAACAAACCTGACATCATTGGATTGTCTAGGCTCTATTTTATTTGTTGGCATCGCCGGAGGCAGAAACAGGCGAGATTGGATATCGGGCTGGAAAATGATCAGAGCTGCCATCAGACCAACACCCACAAAAACTGATTTAGACAGAGGCCGATAGATAGTTCCCCTCGAAAAATACTGGGGCAATTGCCAGTGGTATTTCGCCAGGTAGGCCGTGCCTAAAACAGCCGTTGCAACGGCTGGAACCATAACAAAATAACCCAAACCAAAGCGAATCATGGGAGCACGAATCAGGATAAATATCATCCCAATGAAGCTACAGCCAAATAACCATGGGGTACCATAAACTCTCTGTTTGTTAGCAGCCCTAAATGTAGGAACCATAACAAGTGCAGACATCACCAGTAGCAACAGCATCACCACATTAAAGCGAGCAAATTTTAACCATTCCCAGAACTGCAGAAAGAAGCGATTTGCCCCAGGTGGAACATCCCCAAAGTTGTGATCCCAAATACGGATAATCTCAATCGCTCGGCTGGCAACCTCCGTGGATACTCGCCAGTGTACGTCCATACACAAAGCCGATGACGGATAAAAAGGACACCCAGAGGTCATGACACTGACAATCATCAGGGGCGATAACAGTAATATAGATAGACCACTGCCAATTAACAATCGACGGACATCTAAAAAGTGTCGCTGCCAATAAAATAAAAAGGCAATTGGCAACAGCGGCAAGGCTGAAAGTTTAATCGATACAGCCCCTAACGCTAGCAATAAAGGAATCAACGAAGCATCCCAACGACTATTTAAGTTCGTTTTCTCAACGTCGGGCCTATTGACCAGTGTCAAAATGCTCCACGCCATAATTCCCGTCAGAAATATCACTGGAATATCGGGTGAAGAAGACACCAAAACAGTTGACATAAATGGAGTAAACAATAATGCTGGCAGCACCAACCCCAGAAAAATCAACATAAATTTATCAGCTATTCTGGCTTTACCCACCCACCAATACCAAAGCGCAAGCAACCCGTGGCAGATAAATATCAGAAACACAAAGCCATTTACCATGGCGCTGATGCGGGGGGCAATACTCTTAACACTGAAGGGGGCGGCTAAGGCAAACCAGGATGAGGTAAATCCAAGATTATCGATTAGTAGCGCCAATCGAGGAACGGAACCATATTCCGAGAGCCAGCGAGTCGCCCCAATGTGGTTCAGTCCTGTATCAAACCAGGTCACCTGTGATGTCATATAAACCGCAGCCAGAAGTGAACAGCTAATAACCATAGCCATTACGGGCAGCGACGTTGCTGTCCAGAGAGACTGAATTTCTGCCCTTACGGGAGACCAACTGAGAAGAAGTAAACTAACCCCAATGGCAATAGCCAAGCCAACTACGGGAGAAAGGGGTAGACCCAGCGAGATTAGCAGCAGCCCATTAGCCAACAGAACAATCCCCAACCACAGCGCTGCTATGAGTCGATCTCCAGTTCGATCAAAACAATCTGCGCGCAACCTAATAATGATAGCAATGCCAACCATCCAACTAAGGATGAATAAGATGCTCCACATGACAATAAAGTAGATCACTGCCCCACTGACTCTCTCTATTAATAATGTTTACTTTTTTGGCGTTGCCTAGCTTCAGGATGACTCTATCTGCATGACCCTATCTGCCAGATACTGACCACAGTATCTCTAACAAATAGATAGACTTCCTAAATAAGCAACAGCACTTTTTAGCATTTCTAGAAAATCGCCAATACCCACCACCGCTGCCACGTGGCTGACATTTTCCCTAAACAGTCACTCTCTTTAATCGGAAAGATTGATACAACTTTATCACATATTAAAGAATCTGTACGTACCCGCAACAGGGAAAAAAGAATAGAGATAGCTTAAGTTTTTAGACCGCCATACACCCGCGTCTGACTGCCTAAAAACTGGCACCTGAATGACAAAAGTCATTCAGGTGCCAGTAAGATTCTATTAAAGTAAGCAGCAGTCTTGTAAATGACCAGCTGACGTTTATGAACAGGGTTGATCAGTCCACTCCGGTGGATTGTTGCGAATACAGTAGTGTTGTTCTCCTGCCCACAACAGCTGAGACTGATCGCCATCAAAACTCGAGAAATCTAAACGATAGCGATACCCACCAATGGAATCATCGGCGGCACCTTCATTAATCACATGAACTACGCTGAGATCGTCTTCAGTATCGGGGCCGTTGACGATGGTCGCTCGTTCCCCCTCGCCTAGAGAGGCGCGACCAAATGCGCTAAAGGCAATATCCTCAGGATTTGTCCCAATCAATGGCACATCTGCATAGAGGGTATTGAGCGGAATGGTGCGATATTCATTGCGAGTGGCCGTCTGTTTAGGATCAAACGACTGGGGTAAATCATAAATTGTGTCTTCCCAGTCCCATCGGGATAAAAGATAAATGGCATGAACCTGGGGAACCTGAAGACAGTTGCCTTGGTAACAGGCTGTGTCATCATTCAGGATATAGGCAATTTCTTGAGAAAAGCCGTCGCAGTTGTTGGCTTGTCCGCCTGTGGTGGTACAGGCCTGGTAATAGGTGGCCACATCACCGTTGTCAATCAGCGCATCGAGTTTAGAACTGTCGATTTCTGTTGCTTCAAACCAGGGGATGGGGCCGTCGTTGCCAGCAGCTGTGTCGGTGGTCAAGATAGAATTAAGGCTGAGATCGTTACGTAGAATTTGAACCATGGGGCTGTTGGTTTGTCCAACTCTAAAGACACAGCCGGTTTCAAATCCGGGGGGCATTGCGGGCAGTTGCTCTGAGGACTCGCTGGCGAGGTAGTTTTGCCAAGAAATGCAGGAGGCAGTTTCGGCCGGGGGTGGGACCGAATCAGCGTCTGGTTGAGCTGATGGAGGGGTGGGTTTAGTCGTCGCTCCACAGGCTGTCACCACCATGGTAAGCACTGTGGTAGCCAGACTAAAAACGATTTTCTCGGTTGAATTCATCGGATTTGTTGGAGGACGGGATGGATAAGTATTACAGACCATCTGACGAGAATCGTAAAGAAGGGGCTGAAAAATCGTGAAGACTCGGTTGAATACTTTAAAAGTTTGGGCATTGCTGAGCTTCAGAAGCTGACTCTCAAGATATTGGCCGTTGCTGATCCTCGGCATGATTTTATCTGCGAGATACTGTCCTATGGCCTATTTCACCGATCGGTTCATCCTCTAAATCAGCAACGGCAGCCTTTTCTTTGGCAAACTGCTGAATGCGGTTTGCCAAAGAAAAGGCTGCACGCAGTTTGAGCCGTCCATAGCCGCTATTCTCTAAAGCTTTCAGCAATCGCCTGGGGGATGAACAATGTACGCAAAGCCATATCAAAACAATCCTGATTCGGTGCATTGTTCTAGGTTGGTACATCCTCTAAATCAACAACGGTATTAAATCGCATTAAAGCCTTTTTAAGGCTAAAACTCAGGCTTTAATAGTAAGAATTTGGGAACTATCGCTGTTTTTATCAAGTCATATAAAAATAAGATCATCATTGGTGAATCAACATTGACTGGCAATAACAGGTTCGATCGTCAGCTGCCTAAAATCCTGACACAGCGCTAACTCTGGGAATGCATTTCAATTTCACGCCGTTGCTGATTTAGGGTACGTACCGAGCGAGTTCAGTAGATTAAGATTCCACAGATGAAACCATTCTGAGGCTCCTAAACGCCAATTTCACTTTACTTTGCAAGCTTTGACCTGTGAATCTTTCAGTCAATTGACGTAATGCAACTCACTCCCAGATTTAGCAGCGCCTCAAAAACATTGGACTATCGGTCAACCGTGCCGTCGCTAAAGTTCTAGACTTTTACAGATAGCATCAATCGTATTCGTCGTCCGGTGGCGTTAGATACGATTATTGAAACTACAGCAATCGACATTAGGCAGCTGCTCAATGTTGATCGAGTTGCTATCTTCAGATTTGAGCCAGATACAGATGGGGAAGGCGAGTTTATTGCCGAGGATGTAGCTCAAGGCTGCTCATCTGTATTGACCAAGCGAGGGTATGACCATTGTTTTGGCGATCGCTTCGTAGAACACTATCATCAGGGACAGGTACAGGCCGTAGGCGATATCTATGCCGCCGATCTTAGTCCTTGCCATCTAGATACCCTGGCACAGCTGCAGATCCGAGCCAATTTAGTTGTCCCTGTGCTCCAGGGACAGTGTCTGTGGGGGTTACTTTGTATTCACCACTGTCAGACAGCTCGTCTGTGGCATACAGAAGAAATTGCGTTTGTCCAACATATTGCCAAACACCTGGGAGGAGCCTTACAGCAAGCGGGGCATATTGTTAAATCCCATACTCAGCCCCCTACCCCTACGGTTAACTGTGAACAGACCCTTGCCAAAATCATGAGCAAGCCTATCGAAATAGACGTTCTCTTTCAGTCCGTTGCTACGGAAATACGCAGCCTTCTAGAGGCGGATCGAGTGGCTGTGTTCCAGTTTTCCCCTGATAAAACCTGGGAGGGGAAATTTATTTCTCAGGACGTATCGAACAGCTGGCCATCGGTTTTAACCGAGCGATTATACGATCATTGCTTTGGGGAACAGTTTTCTGACCACTATTCTCAAGGACGCGTCCAGGCAGTAGACGATATCTATGCAGCTGGACTAAGTACCGGTCATGTCGATATTTTAGAACAATTTCAGGTTAGGGCAAGTTTAGTAGTGCCCGTTCTACAGGATGAGGCCCTGTGGGGACTGCTCTGTATCCACCAGTGTGGACAGGTTCGCCTGTGGAGCCAGGACAACGTCAAGCTCGTACAGTCTATCGCCGAAAACCTGAGTGTTGCTTTACAACAGCTTAAGCTAACGGAGCAGCTACGCTACCAGACAGAGCAGCAAAAATCTCTGACGGGGATGATCACGCGTATTCGTGACTCATTTGACCTAGAAACAACGTTTCAAACCACTGTTCAAGAAGTTAGACAGCTTTTAAAGGCAGATCGGGTGGGTGTCTTCTTCTTCCAGTCTGAAGAAGATTGGGAAGGTCAGTTTGTAGCAGAGGATCATGGTGAAGGGATTTCATCAATCTTAGCTGAAAAAGTCTACGACCATTGCTTTGGCAAAAACTATGCAACGCTGTACCAAGAAGGGCGGATGTATGTTTCAAATAATATTTATGAGAGTGGGTTAGAAGACTGTCATATTCAAATTTTAGAGCGGTTTGAAATTAAGGCAAACATGGTGTTGCCAATCATGAATGACACTGAGCTATGGGGGCTGCTTTGTGTTCATCAATGTCAGGGGCCAAGACAGTGGCAGCCCTCTGAAATCGAGTTTGTTGATCAAATCTCTAAACATTTAGGTGTTGCTTTAAAGCAGTGGAGTTATGTTGAAGAATCGAAATTACAGGCGTCGCAATTAGTTTATATTTCTTCTCGCGAACGGGCCTTAGAGCAGCAACAGCTGCTGTCTCAAACGATTAATGCTATTCGTGATTCTCTGCAAATTGAGGAGATTTTTGACACAACGACAAAGAGTATTCAAACACTATTCAAAACCGATCGAGTTGTTATTTATCAATTTAATGCTGACTGGAGCGGTCAATTTGTTGCTGAGTCTGTAGCGGAAGGTTGGCCTGGTCTACTCACCACCCAGGGCACCGTCCGAGATACCTATTTAATGAAAACCCAGGGGGGGCGCTACGCACTGCAAGAAACCTTAGCGGTAGATGATATCTACCAGACCGATTATGATGACTGTCATATTGAGCTGTTAGAGGATTTTCATGCCCGCGCCTATGCCATTGTGCCCATTATGGAGGGCAACCGACTGTGGGGGCTGTTAGCGGTTTATCAAAACTCTGGCCCCCGCCATTGGGAAACGGATGAAATTGACTTTTTAGCTCAGGTCAGTGCTCAACTGGGGGTGGCCCTGAATCAGGCGGAGGCTGTCGCCCAGGTGCGAGAGCAGGCGGCGGCGCTACAAAAAGCCACCGATCGACAAAGAGCCCTGACCCTGACGATTGATAAGATCCGGCAATCGTTAGACATTGACATAATTTTTATGACAACAACCCACGAGGTGCGTCAGCTGCTTGAGGTGGATCGGGTAGCGATTTATCGCTTTAACTCTGATTGGAGCGGGGCCTTTGTGGCTGATTCCATAGTGGATAGTTGGCAACCGGCCATGCCAACCCAGACCATCATTCAGGATGTGTTCTCTAAACCTGACCAGGATGGTCAGCTGCCCCGCAACGAGGTGTTTGTGCCGATTTCTCAAGGTGAGAAACTTTGGGGATTGCTGATGGCCTATCAAACCTCTAAGCCTCGATACTGGGATGATGATGAGGTGGGGTTGTTGGCCCAAGTGGGAACTCAGTTGGGGGTGGCCTTACAGCAGGCAGAGCTATTAAATCGAACCCAACAACAGACGGCAAAGCTCAATCAAACCTTGCAAACCTTAAAAAGTACCCAGGCTCGCTTGGTCCAAGGTGAAAAAATGGCTGGCTTGGGACAGCTGGCAGCGGGTATTGCCCATGAAATTAACAATCCGGTGGGATTTATTTCTAGCAACCTAGAACCGATGCAGGATTACATTACGGGTCTTCTGGAGCTGATTCAGCTTTATCAACAACATTATCCAGAGCCAGAACAACCCATCCAACAAAAGATAGATGACATTGAAGTAGATTTTATATTGGAGGACCTTCCCAAGATCATGGCGTCCATGAAAATGGGCTCCACCCGCATCGTCGATATTGTTAAAAGTATGCAGATCTTTTCCCGTGTGGATGAGGCGGCTATTAAGAATGTGGATATTCACCAGGGTATTGATAGTGCGCTGCTAATTTTGAAGCATCGCTTAAAGGCTCGCAATCAGCGCCCCACCATTAATATTGTCAAGTCCTATGGTGAGTTGCCCTACATTCAGTGCTATGCGAGCCATCTGAACCAGGTGTTTATGAATATTTTGGTCAATGCCGTGGATGCCTTTGACGAGATTGGTAATTTCAATGACCAGATACCAGAAATCCAGATTGCGACTCGCTGGCAAAAGAGTCAAGGCTCTTTGTTGATAGAATTTTCAGATAATGGCCCTGGTATTGCTAAAGATAAGTTAGCAAACATTTTTAACCCATTTTTTACAACAAAACCGGTGGGTAAGGGGACGGGGTTAGGCCTGTCTATTAGCTACCAAATTGTGACAGAAATGCACGAGGGTAAGCTACATTGTCAGTCCACTGTAGGTAAGGGGACAACGTTTTATATTGAAATTCCGGCAATTGTTTAATCCTAAAATTTGGCGCTGTCCCCTTACATAGATTAATTCATGATTAATCTATGGGTTTGTTTACACCAGAATCTTAGTGCTGTCTTATCGTTTATAGATGGCTTTTTTTAGCTCCAATGCCCAAAAGCTGATGGTGCCGAGGAGAAGTGCGATCGCAACCTGCCGACCACTCAAAGCCACCGTAGAGAAAAACACCTGACACACCGGCACGTAGACCACCATCAGCTGTAGGCCAAAGGTTAGCAATACCGCACCTAGCAGCTTTTTATTTGACAGTAGCCCAATCTTAAACAGCGACTCCGAGGCCGATCTCACCGCCTCTGATAGGGCAATGCGAGAGAATGCCAACGTGGTAAATACCATGGTTTGCCAGGCCGGATCGTCGCTGCGCCAATAGCCATTGGCCACCAGTATTAGCACACCCCCCAACAACAGGCCAATCCAGAGAACATCTATCCCCATGCCACTGCTAAAGACACTCTCATTAGGCCGATAGGGCTGTCGTTCCATCACGCGCTGCTCGGCTGGTTCAAAACTCAGGGCCAGGGCCAGCAGACCGTCCGCAATCAGGTTAATCCACAAAATTTGAATCGGCACCAGCGGTATGGGCATGCCCAAAAACGGAGCCAGTAACAAGAGCCACAGCTGTCCCACATTCCCCGCCAGGGTGTACTTGATAAATTTGCGAATGTTGTCATAGATCACTCGCCCCTCTCGCACCGCCGCCACAATTGATGCAAAGTTGTCGTCCTGTAACACAATATCCGCCGCTTCCTTGGCCACATCGGTGCCGGTGATGCCCATGGCCACCCCAATGTCTGCCTGCTTAAGGGCTGGGGCATCATTGACCCCATCCCCCGTCATGGCAACAATATGTCCCCGCCGCTGCAGCGCCTGAACAATTTTAAGCTTGTCCTCGGGGGTAACCCGCGCATAGACGGCGGTTTCAGTGACGGCGGTTTCAAGCTGTTCCACCGGCAGTTTGCTCAGGTCTTGCCCTGTGAGCAATTCACCGCGGGCAATACCCAGATCTTGAGCAATGTGTTGGGCCGTGAGGGGGTGGTCGCCCGTAATCATCACCACCTGAATACCGGCGGTTTGACAGAGATGAATGGCCTGATTAACTTCAGGGCGAGCCGGGTCCATCAGCCCCATCATGCCAAGAAACACAAGCTGCTGTTCGAGTTTTCCCGATTTACAGACGTCTGCCTCGGAGGCAGGCGTCAGGGGGCGAAACGCCAGCCCCAATACCCGCAGTCCCTGATTGGCAAGACGGTCGTGGGCCGTATAAATCTGCTGAAGCACGTCATCGCTCAGGGGCTGAACGCGATGGTCAAGCCAGATCCGATCCACGGTGGTCATTAGGCTATTGAGCGCCCCTTTACTAAATACAACAGCGGTTGTTGTTGCTGGCACCACCTGCTGCCACATGTGCTGCAGCGCGTCTGGCAGCGGTTGCTCACAGCGATGGCAGGTGCTCATGCGCTTACGGTCGGAGTCAAAGGGTACCTCCTGTATGCGGGGCCACAGCTGATCGAGTTTGCGCTTGGGGAACCCCATTTGGGCGGCGGCGGTCACCAGCGCAGTTTCGGTGGGGTCGCCCACGGCATGGTTGTTGTCTAAGGAGGCGTCATTACAGAAGGCACCGCTCAGCAACAACAACCCCATGGCCCGATTGCCCAGGGCCTGACTATCGGACAGCTCGATCTGCTGTCCGACAATATCCAGCACGGTCACCGTCATCCGGCTTTCGGTGAGGGTGCCGGTTTTATCGGAGCAGATGGTTGTCACCGAGCCCAGGGTTTCCACCGCCGGCAGGTGGCGAATGAGGGCATGGCGTTTGAGCATGCGCTCCGCACCCAGGGCCAGGGCAATGGTCACCACCGCCGGTAGCCCTTCGGGAACGGCGGCCACGGCAATGCTGACGGCGGTGAGCAACATTTGTCGCAGGGGTTCTCCCTGCACCAGGCCAATGGTGGCAATGATCAGTGAAATGGCGATGGCACCGGCACCCAGTGCTTTCCCCAGCTGGGCCAGGCGCTTTTGCAGGGGGGTGGCGTCTGCCTCAACCGACTGTAGCAGCCGGGCAATGTGGCCAATCTCTGTCCCCATGCCGACTTCGGTCACCATAAAGGTGCCACGGCCACGGGTGACGGTGGTGCTGTGATAGACCATGTTGCACCGATCGCCGAGGGACTGTTCTTGGGTAAATCGGGCGGTGGCCTGCTTATCTACCGGGGCTGACTCACCGGTGAGGGCCGATTCTTGAACCTGC
>CALBPH010000375.1 GCA_937899365.1 uncultured Leptolyngbya sp. | reverse complement strand
ATACTATGACTATCGTCAACGGCTGCTGCGGGTTGATGGCGACCAAACTCCTGATGATGTGAAGCGGGATATTCTGTCGGGCATTAGTTAATTTTGACTAATCTTGGCGGTCATCTTGGCGGGCCTACGCCAGATGAAATGGGAGATTGTCGATCCGATTCTTTACCATTGTGTGGCCCCAACCTCTGGCACAATAGCCCTGAATTGATCTTGTCTAAGAAAGACCTATGACTCTCCACCCCAACCTTCATACGGCCTTTGCCCAGGGCCATGCACTCAAAATTATTAGTGGTTTGACTAACTTTGATCTGACCAATGTTTTGGCTGTGGCCAAGGCGGCTCAGCAGGGTGGCGCCACGTTTGTAGATATTGCGGCCGATTCGGACCTTGTGCGACAGGAAAGCCAGCACATTAGTCTACCTATTAGTGTCTCAGCAATTGATCCCGAGGCCTTTCTGGCGCCTGTGGCTGCCGGTGCCACGTTGATTGAAATCGGTAATTTTGATGCATTTTATGCCCAGGGACTGAGGTTTGAGGCCAAGGATGTGCTGACCTTAACCCAGCGCACCCGTGAGCTATTGCCCCACATTATGCTGTCGGTGACCGTACCCCACACGCTGCCTCTAAATGAGCAGGTGCAGCTGGCCGAAGACCTGGTGGCCATGGGGGCAGACATTATCCAAACAGAGGGGGGTACCAGCACCCAGCCAGTTCACCCTGGAACCCTGGGGTTAATTGAAAAGGCCACATCCACCCTGGCCGCTGCCCATGCGATTTCACGAGCTGTGCGGATTCCGGTGCTCTGTGCCTCTGGCATTTCAGATGTGACCGCCCCCATGGCGATCGCAGCGGGCGCAGCGGGCGTTGGTGTTGGGTCTGCTGTGAATAAGTTAAAGAGCGAAATTGCTATGATTGCGGCTGTTCGCCGTCTGCATGAAGCGTTGCAGACGGTGACCCGTTCGGCCGAAAAAGTGTAGCGCTGTATCTGACTTGAGAGCTAGAAAGGCTACAAACATGGTCTTTCTAGTTCTATCGATTTAGAGCAACCATTTTGATGGTTCATATGAGTAACTATGGGCAAACCACGGATTCGACCCATTGCCCTGGGCTTAATTCGTCACCAGGGGCATATTTTTGTTAGTCAAGGTAACGACACGGTTAAAGACCAGGTGTTTTACCGTTTTTTAGGGGGTGGCATTGACTTTGGTGAGACTAGCGTCGATGCCCTAAAGCGAGAATTTCAAGAAGAAATCCAGGCAGAATTGACCAATATTGAATATTTAACCTGCTTAGATAATATTTTTACGTGTAACGGTAAACCTGGGCACGAGCTGATTCAGTTGTTTCGGTGCGATTTTGTCAGCCCTAAATTCTATGATTTGGACCGGACCTATACCCTGATTGAAGGTAAGCGTAAGTGTGATGCGATTTGGATCCCCACGACCCAGGTGCGCTCAGCTCAGCTAAACCTGGTGCCTGAGGCCTGTCATCGTTATATCTATGACTAATAGCCTGGTTCAGGCTGCGTTACATGGCCTGCTGTAGCAAGGTTGCGATCGCACGATTTCCCTGGGCTCGAGCCAAGCTTAAAACACTGATGCCGCGCTCGCTTATGCGCGGGTTAGCCCCATAGTTTAAAAGCAGTCTGACGAGTTCAGTATTGCCCACTTCCACGGCCCGGTATAGCGGAGATGCCTGATTTGGGTTCGCATCACCTTCTAGCAATAGTCGCGCAATGGGTATGTTGCCAGACTCGACGGCTTTGTAGAGGGGGGTGACACCGGCGACCTGGGCATTGGTATTGGCACCGCCCTGTAACAGCAGTCTAACGATGGCAATGTTGCCCATTTCGGTGGCTCGGTACAGGAGTGGAACGCCATAGTTAGTGCGCCGATCGGGGGAGGCCCCAGCGTTGATCAAAATACGTACTAGCTCCAGACTGCCCATGTCGACCGCTCGACCCAGGGCCGTTTGTCCGCCAGCGCTGACCACATCCACATCCGCCCCTCGGTCCACCAAAAGCTGAACCATGGCTCGATTGCCCTGTTCGGTTGCGATCGCAACCGGGTAGCCGACATAGCGATTGCCTGTATCTACACTTGCCCCCTGGTCTAGGAAGAGTTTGGCCTGTTGAATATCACCGGCATGGACAGCGTCCAGGAGCTGCTGATCTAACGATGGCAAGCCAGCCGCTTGTAAGGAGCCCACCTGTTCCATGGACTCAGACAGGACTAATGCCAGCTTGGCCGACTGGGTTTTGATAAGGCTAGGGTTATTGAGTGCGCTTATGGCCAATAGAGCACTGGCCCATTGAAGGATAGATGTGCTTTTCACTATGGGGTCTAAACAGCAACATATTTACAGTCCATGAATGTCATCCTAAAGTTTCCCCCCATAATCAAAGCTCACCAGCCTTCATATCCGCCTTATGCACATCAGGGGGTTGGCCTCTTTAGTTCAAACATGTTGTAAAGCATCCTGTTCTATAAAACACGCCATAAAACAACCCAAAAACAAAGGAGAGGTTTTGAAAAACCTCTCCTTAAAAATATAGACCCATGGGTCAATACGGCGTTGTTACCCGGCTTTAATTGTCTGACATAGAGTTTGAGCCTAGAAGCTTAGCTTGGAAGCTCAGTCGGGAAACGGGCGTTGAGTTCCTACCGGAACATGCTGCTGACAGAACTTTCCTCATGGATGCGCCAGATAGTTTCTCCAAGCAAATTAGCAATGGTTAGGGTGGTCAGCTGTTCAAATTGGCGATCAGCTGGCACGGGGATTGTATTGGTTACAATTACCTCTTCAAACACACCACTGGATAATCTCTCTACCGCAGGTGGAGAAAATACAGCATGGGTAGCACAGGCATAGACCTGGCGGGCTCCCTGGGCACGCAGTAATCGTGCGCCTTCAGAGATGGTGCCACCGGTGTCGATCATGTCATCCACCAGGACGGCGGTTTTGCCCTCAACATCACCGATCAAATTCATCACCTCAGCCACATTGTGGGCCTGGCGACGTTTATCAATAATTGCCAAAGGCGCATCATTGAGCCGTTTGGCGATGGCCCGAGCCCGAGCTACGCCACCCACATCGGGAGATACCACCACTAAGTCACTCAGACGTTTACTCGCCAGATAGTCGACTAACACGGGAGCACCGTATATGTGGTCACAAGGAATATCAAAATACCCTTGAATTTGAGATGAATGTAAGTCCATTGCCAGGACCCGGTTTGCACCCGCTTTAGTAATGAGATTAGCGACTAACTTGGCTGTAATAGACTCGCGGCCAGCTGTTTTACGGTCGGCGCGAGCGTAGCCATAATATGGAATTACCGCAGTAATTTGACGGGCAGAGGCTCGTCTACAGGCATCGATCATGATGAGCAATTCCATCAAATGATCGTTTACAGGTCTGCACGTGGGTTGAATGAGATAGACATCGCATCCACGGATTGACTCCTGAATTTGAACGTATAGTTCACCATCGGCAAACTGTTTACGTACCATGGGTCCTAAGTCAATTCCTAGGTAACGAGCCACCTCCCTGGAGAGAGCTGAATTTGATGAGCCTGAAAATAACTTGAGGCGACTTTTGTCTTCTAAAGTTAATAGGGTGGGTTTAGCAGGCAGTGTTGCAGAGCTGATCACGGCAGGCCCTCAAAGCATACTTAGCAAGTTCATGCAAATCGTAACATCGGTCTTAGAAAAATCTGATTGTAATTTTCCTAAGTGAGATATTTCTTCGAAACACGCTGATATCTAACTGATCTGTAGAAATTGGCGACAGTGTCAAACCCCATGGCCAGTAGCTAGATAGAATAGACCACCGCCATATTTTATTAAGGTTCTAACAGAGAAGCTTTAGATAGAGCTCTCTGACTTAATCAATAGAGCTAACGCTCGAACCCTGCACCCAACAAATGAGGGAGAACGCTCGAATGGGAGGAACGCTCGGATATCTGACAGCTAGTGATTGATGCAATCACTTAAAGCATGTCTGGGCTGTGCGAGCATTATCTAGATGTGATGACCCTTAGTGGTTTCGGATACCTACACACGATCTAAAAACTCAGCGTAAAACTGAGTCTGATCCTGGGTAAGTCCCATCGCTACAAACCAATTTCAAGATAATTTCTTAAAAACCTCTGCTTAGACCCCTAGGCCCAAGTAGGGAAATCTGTATCCTTCAATACAATTTTATTGTCATATATTATCAGACTAATCAGCTGTTAGTACAGTTCCTCAGTCGAGCAGCCATTCTGAGGACCGTCTGCCCAAGTCGATGGGAATACTGACGGCTTTACCTAATCTGGGTCGTTCGTTCGTTTTTTCAATAGCTGTTTGTACCTGGGTCAGACACCCCATGGCCTCTAGGTACAGCACAATGTCTTTCAAATGAGCCAAATATTCCTCTTCCTCCATGGGAAAAGACACCTGCTCTAGATAACGCCACATCACCTGGAAAAAGACCTTATTGGCCATTTTCCGAATTTGCACGTCAAATGAGTACCCCCATTTATCGATTAGTAATTCTTGAAAATCCTCGGGAGTCATACTCATTAATGCGTGGGTTCTTTTACATTTATTTACATGATTTTAGGGGAGAATTGTGGCTAGGTAAGCGGTGAAATAGATTGTTTTAGCTTGTAAAGCGCGTTTCCTTGGCGGTTGGAAGCCTGGATGGCAATACTTGAATGACGAGGGTTTGGGGATTTGTTCGCGGCATCACTTAGGTGTGAACGCCAGTGGAAAGAGCTTCTTAATGGCCGCAGGGGTGACAGGTGAACCCTGGGAAGAAGGGTTTATCTGAGACGGCAAAATGTAATAATAGTCATAGCAATTTACAAACTTCTGTGACAGCACGGACTGAAAATGTTGTGTGGCTAACGTTCACAAGATTGTTTGTGCTGGGCAATGCAGCCTTTAGATTCATACTCGCATATATAGTCTGATAGTTATGGCTCAAGCTTCTGGAAACCCTGATGTCCCTGATTTAGGGCGTCGCCAATTTATGAATCTGCTCACGTTTGGAGCAGCGACTGGTACGGCTGTGGGCGCTCTTTACCCTGTTGTTAAGTTCTTTTTGCCCCCGAGCAGTGGCTCGGCTGGTGGTGGTATTTCCGCCAAGGATGAGCTGGGCAACGATGTAGTTGCTAGCAGTTACTTGGAAACCCATGGCGCTGGTGACCGCTCTCTGGTTCAAGGTCTGAAGGGTGATCCAACGTATTTGGTTGTGACTGATGATGGTGCCATTGACAGCTACGCAGTAAATGCGGTCTGTACCCACCTGGGCTGTGTTGTGCCTTGGAATGCTGGTGAGAACAAGTTTATGTGCCCCTGTCACGGTTCTCAGTACGATGCTGCCGGTAAGGTTGTCCGTGGTCCCGCTCCTCTGTCTTTGCCGTTGGCGCAAGCAAGTGTGGCTGATGATGACAAGGTGGTTTTGAGTCCTTGGACTGACACTGACTTTAGAACAGGCGATGCTCCCTGGTGGGCCTAGGCTGTCTGTTTCACTTGATTTCTCTCTACGTAATTGAATTGCTGGCGTGTGACGGATGAAATTTAACTTTTTAAGCGTGTTCAATAAGCTGGCTAAGGCCATTGTTGCTGGCGCAGTGGTTGCGATCGCAACCCTAGGTCTAGTGGTCACCAATGCCCAATCGGCAGCCGCTTACCCTTTCTGGGCTCAAGAAAACTACGAAACACCTCGGGAAGCCACGGGCAAGATTGTTTGTGCCAACTGCCACCTGGGTAAAAAGAAGACTGAGATTGAAATGCCCCAAGCGGTGCTACCCGATACTGTTTTCGAAGCAGTGGTCAAGGTGCCCTACGATCTCGATTCTCAGCAGGTACTGGGCGACGGTAGCAAAGGTGCTCTAAACGTCGGTGCCGTGCTGATGCTGCCCGACGGTTTTACTTTGGCTCCTGACGATCGTATTCCTGAGGAAATGAAGGAAGAGATCGGGGGTACCTTCTACTCTCCTTACAGTGATGAGCACCCCAACTGGCTGTTGGTAGGTCCTGTTCCTGGTGAGCAATATCAAGAGATTATCTTCCCGGTGCTTTCCCCAGACCCCGCTACTGATAAAAGCGTTAGCTTTGGTAAATATCAGGTCCATGTGGGTGGTAACCGTGGCCGCGGTCAGGTATACCCAACCGGTCAGGCTACTAACAACGTGGTTTACACCGCTTCAAAGGGTGGCGTTATCACCAGTATTGCCAAGGGCGACTATGGTACTGAGGTCACTATCAAGACGGCAGACGGTGATACGGTCACCGAGAGTCTACAGCCTGGTCCAGAGCTGATTGTCTCGGAAGGTGATGCTGTTGATGCAGGTACTCCGTTGACCAATGACCCCAATGTGGGCGGCTTTGGTCAGCATGATACTGAGATTGTTCTCCAAAGCTCCGGTCGAATCAAAGGTCTTTTGGCCTTCTTGGCAGCGGCTTCATTAACTCAGATTATGCTCGTGCTGAAGAAGAAGCAGGTTGAGACTGTACAGGCTGCAAACATGACCTTCTAAGGCTCTGTTTGAAACTCTCAGCTGAAGTTAAAAAACTTGTGGGGAAGGTGCTCAGGTACCTTCCCCTTTTTTATAGACAGTCTCCTGATGGTGAGTGGCAATTTTCCCGGCGTTGCTGATCCCTGGTGTGAATTTATCTGGTAAACATCGGCATATCGCCTATCTCGCGGATCGGTTCATACCCTAAATCAGCAACGGCATTTTTCCAGTATCGCTGCTGTCCCAAAGGGGCTTACCATGGGAAACGATTAGGCCGTGAGCCGTTACTATTCCCTTTTCAATGAGTGTAGTCCTTTACAACACCCTGTCTCGCCGCAAAGAACCGTTTCAACCGCTGACAGCTGGGACTGCCAAGATTTACTGCTGCGGCGTGACGGTGTACGACTATTGCCACCTGGGCCACGCTCGCTGCTACGTGGTTTGGGATATTGTTCGTCGCTATCTGCAATGGCGTGGTTACGATGTGCACTATGTGCAAAACTTTACCGACATTGATGACAAAATTTTGAACCGGGCTCGCAAAGAAGCCACCACCATGGAGGCCATTTCCCAACGTTATATTCAGGCCTACCACGAAGATATGGCGCGACTAAATATTTTAGAAGCTGATGAATATACCTATGCCACCCACACCATTGACGGGATTAAGCGGTTAATTGGTGAGCTGGAGCAAAAGGGATATGCCTATGCCACTGGGGGGGATGTGTATTACAAGGTTCGTCAGTTTGACGGCTATGGCAAGCTCTCGGGGCGTAAGCTCGATGATATGCAGGCAGGGGCCAGTGGCCGCGTCGATGGTAATGGACCTAACAAGGGCGGTGGCCCTAGTAAGGGTGATGGCCCTAGTAAGGATGACGGGCCCCAAAAGCAGGACCCGTTTGACTTTGCTTTATGGAAGGGGGCCAAGCCCGAAGAACCTTCATGGGAGTCGCCCTGGGGGGCCGGGCGACCTGGCTGGCATATTGAATGCTCGGCCATGGTACGAGACTGCATGGGGGACACCATTGATATTCATATGGGCGGCGGCGATTTGACGTTTCCTCACCATGAAAATGAAATTGCCCAGTCGGAGGCGGCCACGGGGCAGCCCCTCTCCCAGTACTGGATGCATAACGGCATGGTGAATGTGAATGGGGAAAAGATGTCTAAATCTTTGGGCAACTTTACGACTATTCGGCAGCTGCTGGATGACGCCGAGGGGCTGCATCCGATGGCATTGAGGTTGTTCCTGTGTCAGGCTCAGTACCGTAAGCCGGTGGACTTTACGGCCGATGCGATCGCATCGGCTACCAAAAGCTGGCAAACCTTTAAAGATGGTCTATTGTTTGGTGATATCCATGGACCACAGCTGAAGTGGGACGATATGGAGACCCTAAAACTCAACCGTGAGAGTGGGGCAGTGCAGCGATTTCAGGCTGCCATGGATGACGACTTCAATACGTCAGAAGCCGTGGCGGTTTTGTTTGAGCTGGCCAAGGAGTTGCGTCGTCAAGGCAATCTGTTGGTGCATGAGGGAAACATCGATGCCGATGGCGCTACCCTCATGCAGCAGTGGTACACGCTTGTGTGCCTTGCCCAGGTGCTCGGTATCAAAGCCAATCCGGAGGACATTAGCCCTGCTACCCATGACGGTCCTAGCGATGCTGAAATCTCAACCTTGGTTGAACAGCGATTGGCGGCTAAAAAGTCCAAGGATTTTGCCCTAGCCGATAAAATTCGAGATGATCTGAGCGCCCAAGGAATTACCCTAATTGACAAACCCGGTAACCTAACAGAGTGGCATCGCTAGGCTTTCTGCGACTCCAGTGGTACCGAAATTCTTGTAAACACGCTCAGCAAGTGGAGTCGAGTTTTTCAGAACCCATACTCCTCAAGCACCGCATCATCCAAATCATCAATAGAGTCCGCATCCATAATATCGGAGCACATATCTTGTAGGTCCTGATGGCGGCGCCGGCGGGACGTGCGTCGGTACTTTTTTGCCTCTAATTTAGGTTCGTGCAGCACCTGGCCATCGCTACCTATTTTTACTTTCTCATTGGTTTCAGCATCCGGGCTGTGTTCCAACTGTTGCTGATGCTGCAGCACCTCATCCAGTAAGGAAAGGTAATGGTCATAGCGTTCCCAGTCTCCCTTTACGCCGCAGCCGGGCTCATCTCGATGCAGGCAGTTGTTAAACTGACAGCGCCCCGTTCGCTGATGTATCTCTGGGAAGCACCCCATCAGTGTCTCAACCGTGCAGGTGACATCGGGTTGATTAAAGCCAGGGGTATCGGCGAGCAATCCGCCCGTTGGTAATTCAAACAGCTCCACATGGCGAGTGGTGTGACGCCCGCGACCAAGTTTGCCAGAGACTTTATTGGTCCGGGCATCCACATTGGGCACCAAACGATTTAACAGGCTTGATTTGCCCACCCCCGATGGCCCAGCCACAACGCTAACCCGCTGCTGTAGCGTTTCCATCAGGGCCGCGGGCAGCACTTCGTCATTTTGCACACTAACCAGCAGGGGGGTATATCCCCAGCTATGCAGCCGAGTCTGCCACTGGTCGATGGCTGTCGTCGATAGCAAATCTCGCTTATTTAAACACAGGGTAACGGGAATGCCGGTGGATTCTGCTTTCACCAAAAATCGGCTGAGCTGTGTAGGGTCTAGGTTGGGTTCGGCTAAAGCAAACACCAACAGAATCTGATCCACATTGGAAATAGGGGGACGATCAAGCAGGTTAGAGCGGGGATGGATGGTTGCGATCGCACCGCGCTGATCCTGCCAATCCATTTCCTCCACCAGGACCCGATCACCAACAACTACCTGTTGCCCCAGTTTCTTCAACCGGGCTCGACGGGTACACAAAAAATATAAGGGTTGAGGACTCTCTAAAGAAAGTCTGACCTGATAATAATTAGCCTGACAGGCGACCACTGTGCCTAATGCAGACAGGGGCCTAGATGGCTCTCTTGCTCCCGTCATGCTGAAGGTCGTCTTACCCGAAGCGCAAAATAGCCCTCTGAGCTTGATTCTAAGGCCTCAATTAAAAAACCTTCCGAGCGTAGGCTATCAGGTACCTGCTCCACCGGCTCGCCAGCATCTAGCCAAACCTCTAGCAGTGCTCCTACGGCCATACGCTGTAACTTGAGCTTAGTCCGCACAAAATTTAAGGGGCAGGGAGTCCCACGTAAATCTAATGTTTCATCAGGTTTATTCAAGACGTCTACCATTCTCTGAAGCCCTTAACACTAGACTTGATATTAGCCTTTAAATAAACCGCCCAAAAATCCCTCAAGCCCCTTTTTGGAGATCGAGTCGCCCCGAACCTCCGCCAGCTTTGCTAAGAGTTCACGCTCTTCAGCCTTAATGCGAGTGGGAATATCAACCAGGATTGTTAGCAAATGATTGCCACGACTTACCGGATTACCCAACTTAGGAACCCCACGATTTTCCAGGGTTAGCACTGTACTTGGTTGGGTGCCAGCTGGTACTTGGACTTCCACAGGTCCATCCACCGTTTCCACCTGTAGCTCACAGCCCAAAATTGCCTGTAGGTAGCTTATCTTTAAGTCCGATAGAACATTAATCCCATCCCGCTTAAAGCTGCTGTGCTCCTTAACAAACAAATAAACATACAGATCGCCAGGAGGACCGCTACGCATTCCCGCGTCCCCCTCATTAGAAACCCTGAGTCGAGTACCATTATCAACACCGGCTGGAATGGTGATTTTTAACTTTTTAGTTTCTTGCTTTCGTCCAGCCCCACCACAAACTTCACACCGATCTTCAACGACCTCACCAGTGCCGTTACAGGTTGGACAGGCTGAAACCTGGGTAAAGCTACCAAATGGTGTTCGAGTTGCCCGTCGCACCTGGCCAGAGCCGCTGCAGGTGGAACAGGTTCGGGGCCTAGTGCCAGGCTTTGCACCCGACCCTTTACAGGTCATACAGTTTTCCAGGTGGCTAATTTTAATTTCTTTTTCACCACCAAACACCGCCTCAGCAAAATCCAACTTCAAGTCAAGCCGCAAATCATCCCCACGCATGGGGCAGCGCCGCTTTGTT
>CALBPH010000374.1 GCA_937899365.1 uncultured Leptolyngbya sp. | reverse complement strand
ACGTACCTGTTTAAGGATGTACTGTTCCCCTGGCTTTGTAATCCGAGGCGGCGCAACGTAGAGTTTTGCCTCAGACGTTAGCTCCCGCGTCAGTGCCACCGCCTGCCGATAATGCACCGGATTCTCCAGCTCACAATAGACCGTGGTAACGCCCGCTTCTAGAACTGCCTGGAGTTGGGCAAGGCTACGCACCAGCGGAATCATGGTGGGTGGGCATGGCTCGCTTGCCCCAGCGGGCTTTTCCGCTTGGCCATCATCTACGTCGCTGGGTAACAAATCCCCAACCCTTTGACTCGCATCTAATGCCCACACCCTGGGTTGCTCCCGTTGCGCTACCAATTGCGCTACCAGGTCTCGCCGTAGCCGATTGAGCTCACTCACGGGCAAAATGACCCCTGCCGCCAGATGGTTAGTCAATAGCCCTAGCCGAAACGGTGTATTTCCGAGTCGAGAAAGTTGTTGTGTTAACTTGTCGGATGTTAGGGGTTTGTTATTGGCCACCTCCAACACCTTCTCAGACGTTGCCTTGGCAATGTGCCCTTGGGGGTCGGTTGCGATCGCAACCACCCGTTCCCCCTCACAACCATAGACCTCAATATCGATGGGCTGCTGCACCTGGGGCTGCTCGCCGCTGTAGGTCTGACGGAGGGCTTTCTCCAGCTCCGGATCAGACGTTTTCCACACCTTATATCCGGGTTTCACCCGTCGCAGGTCGATGCCATGTTTACTAAAGCTGAGCCCGACGCTATGGCCGTTGGCTTCCACGGCATAAATGCGCCCACCTTGGTCCGTATCAGGATGTCCAGAGTCAAATACAATGCCGTCTCCCGCCTTCACCGGCACCTGAGGCTGAATCTGCACCTGTTGTTTGGTAACACGCACCACATCGCCCAGATAGACACCGCGCTTTTTAGCAAAGCGACCGTGGACCAGTTCCTGATTGTTGATGCCCCGAAACCAGCCGGTATAAAGACCCCGAGAAAACGCCATTTCCAGGTTGTAGCGCTCGTCTTCTGAGGGCTGATACGATGCCGGCCGATTTCCCAGCTTTAGAGATGAAAGAGACGAACGTTCTGTTGTCTTTGCTGGCACCAAAGATAAGTCTTGCCAGGCCCGATCTAAGGCTTGACGATAGACTCGGGTCACATTGGCGACATATTCCGGTGCTTTTAGCCGTCCTTCAATCTTGAGGCAGCTAACGCCAGACTTAATCAAATCTGGCAGGACTGGCAGTCCAGAGAGATCCTGCGGGCTAAGAAGATATTGCTTATCACCCAGATCCACAGACTCTCCATCCACCTTCATATCGTAGGTCATACGGCAGGCCTGGGCACATTCACCTCTGTTGGCAGAGCGGCCGCCGAGAGATTCACTGGTGAGGCATTGCCCTGAATAGGCAACACATAGCGCACCGTGTACAAATACTTCTAGCGGCAGGGCAATGTCTGTTGTCTGCTGTTGTATTTTCTCAATATCCTTAAGGGAACATTCTCTCGCCAACACTACTAGCTGCGCACCAAGGTTGTTGACAAACTCCACCCCCGCCGCCGAGGTGACCGTCATCTGGGTAGACCCATGAATGGGAAAGTCGGGCGAGAGATGGCGAATTAGACGACACATGCCGATATCTTGCACAATAGCCGCATCCACCCCGGCGGTGATCATCGTGCGCAGGTAGCGCTCCGCTGCCGCCAGCTCTTTGGGAAAGATCAGGGTGTTGAAGGTGACGTAGCCCTTCACCCCACGGCTATGGAGAAATGCCATCAGCGCTGGTAGGTCAGACTCAGTAAAATTTTGCGATCGCATCCGCGCATTAAACCGATCTAACCCAAAATAAATCGCATCGGCACCATTCTCTACAGCTGCCTTGGCACAGTCCCAGGTCCCCGCAGGTGCTAATAATTCAGGACAGTGTGCCATACCCTCGCAATCCCGTTGCAATAATCGTCCTCATATTATGTCGCACTGCGAATAGTAAGACCTATCTGTCCACGCACAGCACCACAATCCTAAGAAAATTTTCCACAATGGGTTTATCGGCTATCGAAGGACAAGACTTATGAAAACCCGTTACTTGGCCATGGCATTAGGGGCGTCTCTATGCGTAGGAGCCCTTGCCAATATTCCGCTCTCGGCCCACGCGATTGAATTGGCCAATGGTACTACGGCGTTTGTGCGACCGCCTCAATTTCTCAGCGCGTTTACTACTAACGACTCGGTGATGCGTCGCAATGCTACCTATTTCTTTACCCTAGACCTACCGACCGATGCCGATGCTCCACTCCAAAGTGTGGTGATTGCCCCACAAAATTTAACTCGCTACCTGCAGCCCTATCGACTAGAGCAGACCGTAGCCTTTGAAGGAACCCCCGGCGATGTCCACAGCGAATTAGGCGTGGGTAATGTTTCCATCGACGAGGATACTAAGGCCGTCACCGTCAACTTTGACCCACCCATTGCCCCAGGCAAACTGGTCACCATCGGCCTCCGTCCCCGAAGAAATCCTCGTTTAGACGGCATTTACGTATTTCGAGTCATCGCTGTTCCGGTAGGAGACCAGCCACAGACCCATATTGCTGGCCATGGCCGGCTCAACTTTATCGACAACGATCGGGATCGAATTTACGATTAACGATTTGTTGAAAAACCTGTAGGGGCGTTACATGGGGCGCCCCGACAGGGTGATTTGGGGTTTTTAAAATGTTTGTTTTTTATTTGACCG
>CALBPH010000373.1 GCA_937899365.1 uncultured Leptolyngbya sp. | reverse complement strand
AACGTAAAACTCTAGCCAAACATGGTTAAAGTCGGGTTCTAGGGGCAGGCTGCGGTAGTCAGGATGGGGCGGACATTTGTAGCGACCAATAGTGCGGCAAGCAATACCGTTTAATCGAGCGAGGGCCAGTAGTACGCCCACATATTCTCCACAGGAGCCCGTGCCCCGCTCTAGGGCCACATCGGGGGTATCAATGGTGGGCTGGATACCGTAGGAGAGTCGATCATAGACATAGTTGCGAATCTTGAGCATTTTACGCAACACGTTGGTTTCGGTCCCCGCGCTTGCTTTGGCCGCCTGCTGTATGGTGGCGGTGTCCATGGCCAAATCGTCATCATCGATCAAGTAGCGCTCTAGCTCGGTTGGCAGTGGTTTGTCTGCGTCAATGTTGTCGGGGGTGAGACTGTATTTTAGGCTGTACATTTCCATGGTGGCTTTCCAGCCCAGGAGTCCTCCCTGAAAAGGCTTAATTTGGTCAAACCGAAAGACGGCTACCTGTTGCCCATTTTGTTCTTCAATTGTGAACGGATGACCAATGGGTTCTACGTGGCGGACGCGCTGGCGCAGGGTGTTAGACGGTAGGGCAATGCGCCACTCGACATTGTTGAGGGTGACGGCATCCAGGGGCATGATTTCTTCCACATAGGAGAATTCCACCAGGTAACCGTTGGAGAGGGTGTAGTGTTCGGTCTGGTTGGTGTGGAGATACAGCGGATGGATAAAGGTGCGATCGCGAAACGTTAGTTCATAGGGGGACTCTGCATTGGGATTATCGCGAATGTAGGGTTCTTCATCGGCATAGACGATATAGCAGACAGGGGCTTCGTCGGCTGTAGGGCGATGGAACGCGATGCCGGTAGGTGAACTGTAGGGGGTTAGGGCACTGAGTTTAATCTTGCCGGTTGTTCGGTCTAGACAGTAAACAGTTTGCTCAGTCTGATCGCATACCCACAGCCCTGCCTCAGTGGTGGCTAAGGTTTCTGGACCCACACCCGGCTGTGGGAATTTCTCTAGCGGTTCGCCCGTATTGCGATCAAACAGATGGATATAGCCCGATTTTTGACAGCTGACATAAACAGTGGCCTCCCAAACGGCAACACCGGCGACAGGATAGGGCAGTCGGGCAAATAGGGTGGGCTTTAGGGTGTTGTCAACTGACGGGTCAGCGCTGGCGCACCAAAACACCTCCTGGTCCCTGGCAAACCAAAAGGTGTCTTGCCAGAGAGACAGCCCGAGTGCGTTCATCCACTCTTTGTCTTCTAGCTGATGTGGATTTAGGATAACCGTGTCGTTGGTGTGTGGGTCAACCGCGATCAGGTACCCCCGCACCGTGTCCACAGAAAAGAAACGTTTGCCATCAGTCGCCAGTCCTGACAGGGCATAGACACCCATTGGTCGAATTGTAGAAAGCCGCGATATGCCATCGCGGAACCCATGCTCAGGCATAGACCCGTAAGAACCTTTAAGTTTATTTAAGAATCCTATTATAGGGACTCATGGGCTTTCTACGTTGCAGTCTGGCACACTGACATTTTCGTCTTTAGGCGCTGACTTAGGCGCTGACAAAGAACGATTTTAGAGTGTTGAGTCTGGCTTGTATCCTAAGGGTAGATAGGATGGCCCTAAACCTGGGCGTATTCTCCGGTGAGCTTGTTGAGCTGATTAACCAGCAGACTCAAAAACAGGCCCACATCGGTCACCACACCGATGGATTCTAGGGAGCCGCGATCGCTTAATTTTGTTACCACTGCCGGATTAATATCCACGCACACCATTTTTACGCCTGCCGGGGTCATGTTCCCTACGCCGATGGAGTGCAGCATTGTTGAGAGCATTAAAATCAGGTCTGCTCCTTCAATCAAGCGGGCATAGTCGGTCTGGGCCTGGAGCAAGTCCATTTGGGTATCGGGCAGCGGGCCATCATCGCGAATTGATCCGGCGAGGGAAAAGGGCACATTGTTTTTGACACATTCGTACATCACGCCGCTTTGTAAAATACCCTGCTCTACAGCGTTGGCAATGCTGCCACAGCGACGAATAGCGTTGATGGCCTTGAGGTGATGGCGGTGACCACCATGGACTGAAACACCGCGCTTCATATCCATACCAAGGGACGTACCCATCAGCGACTGCTCAATGTCGTGAACTGCGATCGCATTTCCCCCCAGCAGCCCATGGACATAGCCTTCGCGAATCAGATGCCGCAGATGCTGGCTACCGCCCGTATGGATGACCACCGGACCTGCGGTGACGACGGCTTTGCCACCCTGATCGCGAATTCGGCGCAAATCCCAGGCGATTTGTTCCACCACTAGCTCCACCCGCCGCTCGCTAGAGACGCCCGCCCCCATAAAGCTAAACTCTTCCGTGGACGCTTTCTTGAGGGTGGGGGCGGTACGCTTAGTGCGAATACCCTCACTGCCGACAACGACGGACTCTCCTAGTTGTAGATCCCGCAGCAGCTTACAGCGAGCCACTGGCCCGTTTGGCATGTTGGTGATGGCAATGGCCCCATCCATCCGCTGCCCCTGCACCCGAATCCACTGTCCGTTGACGGAAACCTCCGTCGGATAGATGGCGGTCACATAGAAATCATCCGGTGCCACCCCTGGCAGTACCACCGGCTCTAAATGGGCATCCGAGGAAACATCGTCCGATGTCACCACCGCCCCAAGATCCACCAGCTGCCCCATAATGTCTTCAATCACGGTTGCGTCAGGGGCCGAGACCTTAACCTCTGCGGTTGAGATATCCTGTCGCTGTTTACCCAGGTCAAAGTGCAACACCTGGAAGCTGCCGCCACCGGACACGATGGTGTCCAGGGCTTGGTTGACTAGACCAGAGTCGAGCAAATGCCCCTCTAGCTGCACGGTACGGTTTTGAATAGACGATGCCTGGGGAGAATCTGGGCGGGGTTCCGTTACCCTGAGCGTTAAACACTTGGCGGCTCCACCTGCCTTTAAAAACTCGGTGAGAGGGGTTTCAATGACGGTAAACCCTCGCGTTGCCAGGGTATGCTTGAGGCTAGCGCTAGCGAAGTTAATCTCAATGGTCTGGCCTACATTGACCGCATTGCAGGC
>CALBPH010000372.1 GCA_937899365.1 uncultured Leptolyngbya sp. | reverse complement strand
CAGATAAACCAACGACCAGGCAATCTCCTGACCACGTTAAACAAGACTTGTCTGATGCTACAAACTTCATTCCCATCTCTGTGCTAATTCCCGTCTTAGTATCTAATGATTTCGGCGTCTTTATTGACTGATTATCATATACGGCTCCCTATCATATTGATGTTTTGTTTGATAGAACAGAGCTAGCTTACAGATGTAGGCTTTGACAGCACCGTAGCGCATCATCGCATTGTGGACACGGTTTATATCGCTCCTTGTATTCCTGATTCAGCTGATCCACCATGGGCAAACGTCTTATCGACCGAGGTAAAGAGCAACTACCCCTACTGCTGTTGGGGGGCATTAGTCTGGCCAGCTTAGCCCTGATTGTATTTTTTGGGCAGGCGGCTAGGCGGGCGATGCCCAATGGGGAAACCAATCCGGCGGGCCAAGAACAAAAAGCAGTCGAATCATCCGAAGCGTTTCGGTTAGCGCTGCAGCCACCCGAAATACGTCAGGAACTGCTGCAACAGCTAATTGTGCCTGAGCAGAACACGGCAGACACTTACCTAGCGCGCTATCTGTTAGCGACGGATTTACTGGACCAGGGTCAGGCGGCTGAGGCCGTGAATACCCTGGGTGATCAGGGGAAAATTGAGAGTAACCCTGTGCTTGCCCCCTACGCGCTGCTAAAGCAGGGTCAGGCTCAGCTTTTAGCAGGGGAAGCGACCACCAGTTGGACTAAGCTGTTGGCCAGTTATGACACCCACGGTGCCACCGCCGAAGCTCGCTACGAGCTGGGTAAACGGGACCCGGCCCAGTGGGACGCACTGTTGGAAAAGCATCCTAGCCATCCTAAGGCGGTGGAGGTGGCGTTACAGAAACTGAAAACGGGCACCTCAAAGGACAACCTGCTGTTGGTGGCGGCCCATGGCCTCTATCGCGAGGAATATGAGGCCAGCCTGGACCGACTAACAAAGGACTATGGCCAGGAACTGACGCCTGAACAGTGGGAAATCGTTGGCTTTGGGTATTGGGAAAATCTGCAGTATGGCAAAGCATCTGAGGCCTATGGCAAAGCCCCAACTTCACCGACTAATCTTTATAGAACGGCGCGGGGGGCCCAAATTGCAAATAAACGGGTGGTTGCGATCGCAAACTACCAAAAACTCGCCCAAACCTACCCCAACGCCCCCGAAACCGGTCTCGGACTGATCAAACTAGCCGACTCTTTACCGGACAAAGCCGCCCTTGCCCCCCTGGATCAGGCCATGAAGGCCTTCCCAGACCGGGCGGGCGAGGCCCTGCTCAAGAAAGCCAACATTCTAGAGCAGCTCCAGAGTCCCACATCGGCCAAAGACGCCCGCACCTCAGTCCTCAGCCAGCACACCAACTCAGAAGCCGCCGCCCAGCTACGCCTGAGCCGCGCCCACAACGCCGCCAAGACCAATGACTTCGCCACCGCCCGGCAGTTAGCAGAAGAGCTGGTAACGGCCACCCCCGACAGCGAACTGGCTGCCGAAGCCAGCTTTTGGTCAGGAAAATGGGCTGAGCAGCAGGGTCAGGACGCCCGTCAGGCCTATGAACGCACCCTGGCCCAATATCCCGAGTCCTACTTTGCCTGGCGCTCAGCCGTCATGCTGGGTTGGGATGTGGGGGATTTTGACAGCGTGCGTTACCTAGCCCCTGAGGTCAGACTGCCTCAACAAAGAGACCCCTTGCCCGCCGGCTCCGAAACGTTGCAGCTGCTTTATCGCTTGGGCCAAGATGCCGATGCCTGGAGCCTGTGGCAAACGGAATTTCAAAACGTTCAAGAGCCAACCGTGGCCGAACAATTTACCGATGGCGTACTGCGTGTGGGTGTGGGTGACAACCTCGACGGCATCTTTATGCTCACCAGCCTGGCCTGGCGAGATCAGGCCGCCGAACAGTCCGAATACCAGCGACTCAAAACCACCCCGGCTTACTGGCAAACGGTTTACCCTTTTCCCTTTAGTGATTTAATTCAAGCCTGGTCGCAGCAGCACCAGCTCAATCCGCTATTGGTCACGTCCCTCATGCGTCAAGAATCTCGATTTGAGCCCACAATTCGCTCTAGCGCCGGGGCCATTGGTCTGATGCAGGTAATCCCCAGCACCGCTGACTGGATTGTGGGACAACTTGGCGAAAGCAACAGCGACCTGGACACCAAGCTAGAAACCCCCAACGAAAATATCAAACTGGGCACCTGGTACCTGGACTACACCCATCGGGAATATAGCGATAACTCTATGTTTGCCGTCGCCAGCTACAACGCTGGCCCAGGGGCAGTCGCCGACTGGGTTGCTAGGGGCTACAGCGATCCAGATGTCTTTGTGGAGAATATTCCATTTAGTGAAACCAAGGGCTATGTGGAAGCCGTCTTTGGTGGCTATTGGAACTATTTAAGACTCTATAATCCCGCCATCAGTCGACAAATGGCCGAATTTTCGACGCCATTATAGATACCACCGGCACACACGGTTTCTAACAGCTAACAGATGGGGGCATCCCCTAAATCAGCAACAGTTAGATCCTCCATTGGCCCCCTATTCGTATTGACAGCCCTATGCGATTCGAACAGTTGACCATACAATTAATCAAATATAGTAATTTGCTAAATGCATTTAGCAGATTTTGCCGCACATAGCCGTTGTTGTATATGGCTTTCAGCGACCATCTAGGTTATGAGCTATGCGCGCCGGGCTATCAATACACCGGACATTTTTGAATCGCTCCTAGGCATCAGCCAACAATCCAAGTCAGGCTGCTTCGCCTAAGATTAGTCCAGTCCCTGTGAGACATGTCGGCTCTCACATCGTTCATTACCCCAGCAGAGTAACGTGACTAGCTATAGCACCGTTCAAAAGCAACAACTGAGCCAACTTGGCGCTTACCTGCAAGAAAAGCGCCAGGAGCAGGGAAAGTCTTTAGAAGATATCTCCCTACAAACCTACATTCGGGCTCAGTTGTTAAAGGCCGTGGAAACCGGTGATACCACTGACTTGCCCCAGCCTATCTTTGTTCAGGGGTTTATTCGTCGCTATGCCGATGCCCTGGGACTAGACGGCACTAATTTTTCCAAGCAGTTTCCGGTCCACTCCATCCCCGATACTCCCAGACCCGTACCCAGACCGGCAGCCCAGGTAGACATGTCCTACCAAAAGACTCCGCTCAAACCGGTAGTCCAAGCCAAATCCCAATCTAAGCCCAAGCCCAAGCCGCCGCTCAAACCAGCCATCGGTGCCATGCCCCTGGTTGGCGAACCTGTGCTGACGACTGGGGCAGACAGTGTTAGCTTGCCTAAGAAAACTGGCGCAGCAGCCACCCGGGACCTCACCCTAGACCCCCGCCCACTGCCCGACAGTGAGCTAACGAGCCTCGGTCTTAGCAACAACCTAAACGATGGTGCCACTAGCGCTGCTCCTGCTGCCTCCAGAGGTCAACTAGCCACAGAAGAATTACCGATTGAAACGCCATCCCCCGTTAAGCCATCCCCCATGGTTATGGATGATGAGCTAGCAAGCACATCATCCGGCGTTAACTGGCTACCATGGGGTATCGGCGCAGCAGCGATTGTGGGTGCGATCGCACTACTACGTCCCATATTCTTTGGTGGTGGTTCTGGACAGCAGACGGCCGAGACCGAAGCACCACCACCAGCCGAGGTAGCTCCCATCCCCCAGGCTGAAGCCCCGGCCCCGGAGCCGGAACCTGAGCCCGACGTTCCCGTTAGCGATGCCCCCGTTAGCTTAAATGTGGAAATCACTGAAGCTGGCCCATCGTGGATGAGCATTACCGTTGACGGTGCCGTTGTCTTCGAAGGTCTAATGGAACCGGGTACCGAGCAAAGTTGGGAAGGCCAGGAATCGATCACCATGAATGTTGGTAATGCGGGCGCGGCCCTGGTGTCGTCTAGCGGTGGCGACCCTATACCAGCCGGAAACCCTGGTGGAGCCGAAATTTTAACATTTGAAGCAGCAGACAAACCATCCCGCACCCAGTCTCAGTAACGAAAGAAAAGGTTAAGGGGAAATGGGCCCACTCTTCCTGCGTCCTTTCTCCTTGACCAATGAACGCCTGGCAAACAGCTCCATAGGATTTGGGCAGCCGTCGGACAGCCACAGCGATACAATAAAAAACATATCTACACAAAATATCTAGCCAAACTATCTGGCACCGTAGCCCATGACGTCCAACGTAGAGACGGTAGAGTCTAATGAACAGCTTGACTACATGAACGAGCTGCCCGATGAGTTAGAAATGTCACTCTTCGATAGCCTCGAAGAGCTGCGTCTGCGGATTTTCT
>CALBPH010000371.1 GCA_937899365.1 uncultured Leptolyngbya sp. | reverse complement strand
CTTGACTTGCCCCAGCAGTGTCTCTCTGTCAAGTTCAACCCTTAACTTGTTTTCAAGGGTGTTTTCAATGGATAGCGCCATTTGGTAGAGCACATAAATCACTACCAAAAAGTAGATTGTCAAAATTAGAACATCGCTACCCATTACTTGCCCACAGCCTAATAAATGTACTACTGACCAAAAGGTGACTATAGATTACACCCATTTTTAGAAAGTGTTGCTTTGGATTCGGGCAAGATAATCAGAATTTTGGTGAAGGTGATGGGTTGTGCATGGTGAGTGATGTGGGGTGAGTGTCTAAGGTGCTGGGGTTTGCATGGTGAGTGATGTGGGGTTAGCGTCTAAGGTGCTGGGGTTTGCATGGTGAGTGATGTGGGGTTAGCGTCTTTAGTTTTCCAGTATTTGTCTAAACTGTGGGCCACTTGATTAGATAGCAGCAGCAGCCCCAGCATGTTAGGAATACCCAGGGCAAAGACCATAATGTCGCTAAAGCGAATGACGGTATCTAGGCTGATGATGGTGCCACTAAAGCAGCCCACTATGTAGAGCAGTTTGTAGACCAGTAGACCGCGCTCACCCAGCAAATAGCGCCAGCAGGCTTCGCCGTAGTAGAAACAGGAAATAATGGTCGAAAAGCTAAATAGACAAACAATACTGGCGAGTCCCCAGGTCATCATGGGGATTTCGGCTGCAAAGGCGGTGGTGGTGAGTTCAATGCCGTTGATGGTGCTGCCAGGTTGATACACACCGGTAAGCAGACAGACCAGGGCGGTCAGGTTACAGATAATAACGGTGTCGATCAGGGGTTCAACCAGGGCGACAATGCCTTCTCGAACCGGTTCGGGATTTTTGGTGGCGGCGTGGGCAATGGCGGCAGCTCCGGTGCCTGCCCCATTAGAGAAGACGCCCCGCTGCAATCCCTGTACCAGGACGCCAACGATGCCGCCTTCAATGGCGACTGGATGCCAGGCCGAGTGCCAGATTTGACCCATGGCACCGGGGATGTCGCCCAGGTGATGAAAGACAATCCACAGGGCCGCCGTTAGATATAGGCCCACCATGGTTGGCACAATGGTGGAAGCTACCTGGGCAATGCGCTGTAGGCCACCGATGATTACAGCCGCGACTGCCAGGGATAGAATCAGGCCGTAGACTCGGGGGTCGCTGAGCCAGTTCCAATGCAGCTGTGACCCCAGCGATGCCACGGCCATACCCGACTGGTTGGCCTGAAACATATTGCCGCCACCGAGGGCTCCGACCATGCAGAGAACGGCAAAGGTGCCTGCCAGCAGTTGGCCCATGGGTCTGAGTCCCTGCTCTGATAGGCCCTGGCTCAGGTAGTACATGGGACCGCCCAGGACCTGGTCATCCTTGACGATGCGGTACTGCTGGGCCAGGGTGCATTCGGTAAATTTGGTGGTCATGCCCAATAGGCCGGCAACGGTCATCCAGAGGACTGCGCCGGGGCCACCGAGTTGGAGTGCGATCGCAACCCCCGCAATATTCCCCAACCCCACCGTCGCCGACATCGCCGTCGCCACCGCCTGAAAGTGGTTAACCTCACCCACCTCATTCGGGTCATCATAGTCACCCCGCAGCACCGCCAGGCTATGCCCCAACCCCCGCACATTAATAAACCCCATCCGCAGGGTGAGATACACCGACCCCGCCATTAGCCACAGCACAATCAGCGGCATGCCCCCCAGCTTAAAAAATAGAGTCCGCTCCAGCAGCGTCACCCCAACATCAAAGCCATGGTCGAGGGTGGTCAAAAATTGATTCAAGGTTGCAAGTCCATCAAAAACAAATAATTTCCGCAGGGTGGCCCCATCCCACCCAGGCTCAATCCAAAACACCGTTCAATTCATTCAGGATCAGCGAAAAAACATCTCAACCCACGCCTTTACCTGACGTTCGGCCTCAGCTGTTCCCTCCGCCGGAAAGCGCTCCATAAAGTCCTTATCCGCCGCCGGCACATAAGGCCCTTCCTTAATCTCAAACATCACCGTATCCGGAGCCAACGCAATCAGCGTGTGATACTGACCTTCCTCCAGCTCCAACCCATAGGTGGGTCCCTGGGCGCACAGCAGTTCTGTCTGAACCACCTGACCTTGCTCATCCAAGACTAAAAAGCCAATTTCCCCCTGGAGCACCAAGAAGAGTTCAAACCCATTGCTATTGTTCGCCCGCACATGTCGATGGGGCCGCACATAGGTACCCGGTTGCAATACATTCAGAAATCGTTGCACCGTGTCCGGCAGCTGGTGAAAATTATGATTTTTTCGCCGACGGGGTAGGGCAGATGCCTGCTGCGAAACACTGTCAAACAGCTCTTGAGATACGCGCTTAATAACGGTAGGCATTGACGTTGAGGTGGCCTCAGGTTTTCAGGGATAGTACCAGTGTAAACCTATGTAAAGCAGGGCTCAATTCTAAAGCGCCTTCAACTGTGCATAAAGCCTCTCCATTTCCGGTACGGCCACCCCTACCTCAGCTGCCGCTCTAACCGGATTTCCTAAAATCGCTTCCACTTCCAAAGGCCGACCCTGATCAAAGTCAATTTTCATACTGGTGCGATAGGGTTTCATGCGGGTGGTCGCCTCAAACATTTCAGTCGCCCAGGTCATGGGGATGTGGCGGTCGGCAGAGGCTTCGCCAATGTGACCGGCCCAGGTGTTAGCCGCCGTAATCACTTCGGTCATCAGGGTCAGGATTTGTGTCTGTATTGCCTCATCCGCCATCAGCTCCTCAGTGGTCGCATCTAACACCACCGACAATCCGTTGTAGGGTACATTCCACACCAGCTTGCGCCAGCGAGCCATAAACAAGTCATCGGTGACATTAATCGGAATATCAGCCCCACGAAAGTCATTGGCAATGTCCACCATGGCGGCCGTCAGCCCCCGTGGTTGATTAGTCGCACTGTAGGCCCCCAGCTGAATTTTGCCGTAGTCCAAATGGCGAATGTGCCCAGGTCCTACTTTGTTGGAGCAGATAAAACACAGACCCCCCATGATGTGGGCCGAGGGCACCAGCTGAGCAATCTCCTTATCAAAGCCCAGACCAATATGAAATGTCAGTACGATTGCCCCGTCATTTAACGGTGGCATTATCTGTTTCAGATGATGATTTTGGGTTGTTTTTAAGGCGACAACAACAACATCCATTGGTGGCATATCCGCTGGATTGTTATAAGCATTGACCTGGGTTAGCGAGATATCACCATCAACCGACTCTACAACCAAGCCATTCTCTTTTACATGGTCGTAGTCGCCACGCAACAGAAAATGCACATCACAGCCACTCTGCTGTAGTCGCGCTCCATAGTAACCGCCAATGGCTCCGGTCCCAATAATGGCATAGCGTTTTGCCGACATGCGTTGCCCTCGCTTTACTCTATCCATCAATTGTATGGGGCAAATGCAGGCGAAATAAGCCCGATTGTTATACCCCTAGCGTTTGATTCTAGTTAAGGGGTTACATTACCGACCACTGAAGTTTAGGTTATGACCACTTGCGTCAAGGAATACGTAAGCCTGCTGTGTTTCTGTATCTTTTTCCGTAACAGGGCCAACTGCCTCTGTAGGGTATTGCTAGATTGGGTTTATCAGGTGCATTGAAACAGATTATCTAGATGAAAATCTTTTAGGCTCTATTGGCAGATGCACTCCCTATGACACAGACATTGGCCCCAGCTAATCCAGTCAATGCTAGTTCGGCCAGTAGAGAGCTAGCCATCCGAACTCAAAATTTAACTAAACGGTTTGATCGCCATACGGCCCTGCGGGATGTGGATTTAGACATCACAGCCGGGTCAGTGTATGGCTTAATTGGACCCAACGGAGCTGGAAAAACGACCTTAATCCGGTTGCTGGCCATGGCAGAGTCGCCTACTATTGGCGATGTTTTTTTACAGGGGGAAAAATTACACTACGCTCGCCCCCAGTTTCATCTCAAGCGGCAAATCGGCTATTTACCTGATGATTTTCCACTCTACGAAGACTTAAGCGTTTGGGACTATTTAGATTATTTAGCTCGCCTTTACGGCCTTAAAGGGAAAGAGCGCACCCGCAGTATTCACCAAGTTTTGGATTTGGTGAATCTGGGGCATAAACGACACAGCGTCATTACCAGTCTGTCTCGTGGCATGAAGCAGCGACTGGGACTGGCTCGAAGTGTCATTCATACCCCTTCTATCCTGTTGTTAGATGAACCGGTTTCTGGCCTTGATCCAGTTGCACGTCAGGAGTTTCGTCAGGTAATTCGCAACCTGTACAGTCTGGGCATAACGACGTTAATCTCGTCC
>CALBPH010000370.1 GCA_937899365.1 uncultured Leptolyngbya sp. | reverse complement strand
ACAAACACCGCAAATAATAGCCCTTTCATCCCTAAAACCCCGCAAGGGGATGGAAACTCATCAAGGCCAGATTGCAGAATATGTACTGTATACCGTTCTTTCATCCCTAAAACCCCGCAAGGGGACGGAAACAACTCAGCCTGAGCGTAGATGAAAACGGCGTAGCTACCAGCTTTCATCCCTAAACCCCGCAAGGGGACGGAAACCCCGTATCGATGTAGGTCAAAACTAGTCACGGGGCTTAAAGCCGTAGGTTGTAGAGAAGTGCTTAGGTGCTGACTTCTTCAAATGCTTGGGCATTCAGAAATGACAGCGTTCGAGATGGAAACAGGTGTAACTCATCCTGAGCCCTGGTCATGGCTACATATAGCTGCCGCTGGGCTAACGAGGCTTTATCACTATCACTACTCTGGCAGTCCCAGAACTGCTCAGGCCACAGCAGAAGGACAATCTTAAACTCTAACCCCAACGATGAGAGTGTGGTGATAATCCTGATGCCAGGACGCTGAACATCGTAGTTTCGTTTGGTTGTTTGATTCCCTGCAATTGACTCAAAAGAGAGTTGAATGTATTCTCTTCTTTCTTGGATTTCCAACGATATAGAATCCCTATATCTGACGGGGAATAGCCTGAGTTTAAGAGAGTTGTTATTTGTTCAATAGCGGCTTTGCCAGCGGCTGCTTTGGAGCGAGTAAGGCGAATGGTTGGCTTAGGGCCGCTACGTAGTGCTGCACTGGGTTCTACAGCTGGGAACGTTGCATCTGTATCGGTCTTATCAGTGTGCTGCAAAACATCCCATGCCGCTGCCAGAATCTCTTGAGTATTGCGATAGTTTTGAGCTAATCGCTTCGAACGTGCCCCAACTGCATTAATCCCAACGGCTTTCCATGTAAACTTGCGGCGTTTATACAGACTCTGACTACCATCGCTGACGATTAGTAAATCCCCGTCTACCGGATTTCTCAGCGCTCCTACGCAGCATGGAAACCAGCTTTGTGAGAATGTGTGGGCCTCATCCACTAAAACTGAATCCCAGCGATGCTCAGGGGGAAGCGATCTCAGCTTAGCCAAGACCTTCTCACCCAAGACCTGGTTATAGTCTTCATCGTTTGCAAACTGACGTGGATTCGGCAAGCTACCTAATAGCGTATTAGCCCAGCCATGGAAGTGTAACCCATCGATCCGGTCTTTGTACTGCGGGTAGCGGGAGTCGCAGCTCAGTTGCGATCGCAACTGAGCTGCCAACGTAATGTTGAAACACAGAATCAAGATACGATGCTGTGTCAGGCGGTTTGCCAGAGCCTTAGCGCGAGCCGTCAGAATCAACGTTTTTCCCGACCCAGCAACGCCGGAAATAAGCCGATGGCCGCCCTTCATCTCTCGGGCCATACGTTCTTGTTCAGCATCGAGGCTCAACAATATGGTGGCTGTTGATGGTAACGGTTGCTCGGGCTCAAACGATAGGCTGGTCTGCTTGGCTGGGACTTCTTTAATCGCGACCTCAGGATGCAGGATTCCTTTGATAGTACTGACCTGATCATCGGTGAGAGCGGCAAAGGAGAAGTCGGCCTTCGTAAACATGGCCTTGAGCCGTTGGATTAGGACAGCGCTCGATAGATTAGCCCAGCTCAGCAACTCGTCCCGATAGGCAACAGCTGGTTGCTCTAGCAGAACATATAAGTTCTCATCACGGGCCTGAGCTTCCGTCATATTGCTCATGACCGCCCCAACGGCTACGGGAAAGCACAAACGCCCCTGGTAGTTACCCTCTGGTTCGCATAGGATTGGATAGCCCTTAAGCTTGTCGGCCACTGACCCAAAGTAACCATGGCCTTGTTTTAGTGGATGTTGGCACGTTTCAATCTTGACGATGTCGCCGCGCTGCCAGCGAATATCGAAAAAGTTGTTATTGCCTCGTACCACTTGAGCGGCATACCAACCTTTGACCTCTAAAACGAGTAGCCCAAACTCAGGGCCGAGAATGATGAAATCCGGATAGAGGTCGTTAACCCGTGGTTCATACCAAACGATGAAATCATCTGGTAGTTGTGTACTCAAAATTTTGAATAGCAGTTTCTCGCCCTGACTGGCTTTCGATGGGATTGTGTCAGGAACCATTAAGGCCATCGTTAAACCAACTGCACCAACTTTTTGACCTGCCTTTCTAAGGTCCCAAGTCGTCGTGCCATCGATGCTACACCGTTCGGATCGGTTTTTTCCAAATACAATCCAATGGCTTCCTTAACCACATCGCTGGGAGTTCGACCGGTTTCAGTTGCGATCGCACTTATCTGATCATTCCAACCATGGGGAATGCGGGCTGAGACGACGGGCTTGCTCATGATGTAGACGGTGTAGACAGTGTTGACGGTTATCAGCGGTGACGTTGACTACTTCCGTTGTCCTGAAAACGGTAGACGATGTAAACCGTGTAAACGCTTACGAACATTGAGCTAAGCCCTATGTGACAGTTGATTTTTACCTATGACTATTCTCAATAAGAAAGCCTAGTTTTTCGTTGGAATGCCTGAATGCATTGAAAATTGGTTAAAATTGAGATCGTGTTTCTACAAAAGACGAACTCGTGCCGAAGGTCAATCGAGAGGGCAAAGCACTTGTCCTTTCTTTAGAACAACTAGGGGCCGTATTCGCTCAGCTGCGATATCCCCATAATGCGATCGCAAATCTCTGTTACTGGACCGCATCGAGGGCCGGTGAAATTGTTGCGTTACCCACCAAGGCGATTACGGCTGAGGCCGTCCTGATTAAGCAGACCAAGACCAAGGTTAATAAGGAAATCGATATTTACCCCAAGCTGGCTGCAGCGTTGGAGCTGGTCAGCCCCGGTCAGGTTTACTGTTTTCCTGGTCGCAAGCCTGATACCCACCTCACCTTACGAGCATTCCAAAAGGAGCTGGATTCTGTTTGTGAGTCGTTGGATATTCGGGGTGCATCGTCCCACAGCTTTAGGCGATCTATGGCTACTCATCTTTACCTGGCCCAGGTGGATTTAGAGAGCATTCGCCAGACCACTGGGCACAAGTCGTTGACGTCGTTGACTGAATACATTGACATATCGAGGCTACAGGCTCAGAAGAAGGTGGCCGCAGCGTTAGAGAAGATATGGGCCTAAATACCTAAATATTTAATGCTTGTGGAAGGGTTTGCGATCGCAAAGATTTAGGAATGTATTCAGCTAATCAAAACATATGGGTGCTCCACTAGTTGACACGAGGGGCGGACATCTAAGGAGGCATATGGGATGATCCGTGCTTCAGAGTCTAAGACTGATTGATGGTGCGATCTCCAACGGTAAAGTGGAGCTATAAATGAATATCTGAATATTCAAATATCTAACTATCTAGTTGTCTAAGTATGTAAATAACTAAATACTTGAATATTCAAAAAGTTGAAAATCTAAATATCTGTTGCTACACTCTGGGCAATTCATGAGTGCTCTCCCATGAGAATTACCATTGCCTCCCTCAAGGGAGGGGTTAGCTAATCCACGCTATCTGTGAACATTGGCGCAGCGCTGTCTAAGCTGGGTCGCTCCGTCGTTGTCATCGATGCTGACCCCCAAGGGTCGATTAATGACTGGGCTGCTATTCGAGATGAAGAATCCGCGCCACCATTTACGGTGCTGGCCGCTGCCAGGAAAACGATTAACCGAGATATCGACTCGTTGCAGGGCAATCACGAGGATTGCGTTATCGATACGCCAGGTCGGGCAGAGGCGATTACGTTATCTGCGATCGCAGCCGCTGACTTAGTCCTTATCCCCATTAGCCCATCGTCCTATGACCTATGGGCAGCGGAGCAAACGTTAGAACGAATAGACCCTATCCGAGCGGTTTACTCAGATATCAGAATTGCCTTCGTAGTCAGTAAAGCGGTGGTGGGCTCATCCCTAGACCGAGAGGTGGCCGCAGTTATCAAGGATATGGAAGGCGACTTACTCAAAACAATCGTGCATCAGCGGGTTGCTTTCCAGCGCTGCGCCGATGGGCAAACGATCTATGAGCTGAAGGATGAGAAAGCTCAGCGGGAGATAACGAATCTGACTAAGGAAATTGTGAAGCTGCTAGAGGTTGTGTAATGCCCCAAAAGAGACCGACAAAAACGAAGCGTGACCCGGATGCGATCGCGCATGTTATCGATACCGTTTCTGACGATGCAACGGATTTAAAGCAAGCTGCCCCACCACCGGCAGCGCCCAAACCAGTCGCTAAGAATAAGCGGACGGACTATAATAAGCTGTTGGTGTACATCCCAGAGCATTTGCATAAAGCCTTGAAGCGTGAGGCGTTTGAGAGCGATGGGGAATTGGATATGAGCGATATTATTGCTCAGGTTTTGGCTGAAAGGTATGAGTAAATATTTGAATATCTAACTATTCAGACAGCCAAATACTTAGATATTCAATGTAGAGAGGCTTAGGTCAAATAGCCTCATTGGTGTCTGTGTCTTGGTCTGAATGCTTTTATTATCCCAGATAGAGCAGTGTATATAATTCACTCAGACCTCTGTCTTGCCTAGACAGGCTACTGCTCATATGGCCTTGCAGCCTCCAGATCCT
>CALBPH010000369.1 GCA_937899365.1 uncultured Leptolyngbya sp. | reverse complement strand
ACGGAAGCGCCAGAGCTTGTGGACGATGATTTACGGGGAATTCTCTGGGTAAAGGTGCGATCGTAGTTACAGCGTTGGCAGGTGTGTTGGACATCTTTCTGACCGTGGCTATATCGAGTGGCTTTTCTAACAACGCGACTTGAACGATGTAAGGCTAGCTGACCACAGTTGGGGCATCGTTTTCTCAGGGTAGTAATTGCGCCGACTATTACCAAAATAAGACTACCGAGGGGTGCCCACCTGAGGACTGGATCCAGGGGAGATTTTTGTCTAACCCATTGGTCTGAATAGGGCTGAGTGATGGCCAGGGCATTGGTGGGAAACCCGAGGCGAATGGTGAGAAACTGCTGGGGTTCTAGCGCACCGTTGGGAACAAATTCAAATGTGGTGGGATTGAGTTTGCGATCGCGACTGGCCACCCCCTCACCTTGAAACACGGTTACCTTGCCAGCCAATGCATCCGGCACATGTACCGTGACTTTGCCCCGGTTAATGGCGGCACTTCGTTCTGGAAATAGTGCATTCCAGTAAATCTGGCTCCGGTTACCCTTGACCTGCACCCCACCCACCACACGATAACTCAGCACAAACGTGTGAGCTGCAGGGGGCGTTAGGGCATGCTGCCAACCAATCCAATAGTTATCGTTGCGAGTACCTGTCGAAACCGTCAGCGGCTCATTGTTTTCATAAACAGCAACATCTGTAATGCTGCCTATGCCCTTCAGGGGAATATAGCGATATCGCTCAGGGGTATGATTGGCAGTAAACACATATTTCTGAGTTTCTGTTACCAACAGATCACCATCGGCTTCTAAGGTGATATCCACATCAATGTCGTCCCAAAAGAAAGGGGACGTCGCTTGGGCCACACCGCCAGAAAAACACAGCCAACAGGCTAAGGCAGCCAGACAAAACCTCCAGCCTGCCGAGCGTTTAAGATTAATCATAGGAAGCGTCTTCTTTGCTATCTGTTTCTATCTGATGAGTTCAGAATAAAAGCAGCCCAGGTTGGCGCAGGCATACCCCTAGTTATGAACTTGGTTATGAATCTAAGGATGCGCTAAGGCAATCGGTTAGAATTACCCATAACCTGCGATCTGACCTATGGCTACAGAACAGCTTTTTGAGCAAGCCGCTGCCCAATGGAATTTAGCTCGGCTCTACGAAGATTTGGCCAAGGCCAAACACGAGCTGATGCCCCACAAACAATATGGGCTGACTGATTCGGAGAAAACTCGACTGCGGGGGCTGCTGCTGGGGAATAGTCCAGCCGAAATTGCAACACAGCAAATTATCGAAACACGGACGGTGGAAGTTGCCTTGAGCCAGGGGCTCTATCGTTATGTGGAGCGATTGACGGGGCGCGATCGCAACGCCCTAGAAAACTGGCGCGACGTGGCCGAATGGCTAGAAATTGCCGGCTACCGCACCACCCAGGTTGCCATTAACTGGGACCAAATGCCTGATGTTGCCGCTCTCTATGGTCGCCAGGTTGAGCTAGACCAGCTAAAACAATGGTTAGCAGGCACCTGCCGGTTTGTGTCCATTATCGGCCCGGCTGGCATGGGCAAAACATCCCTAGCCATCACCCTGGCCAAGGCCATGCAAACCCAATTTGACGGCGTCATCTGGCAGTCCCTGCGCTATCAGCCCGCCCTCGAAAATGTTCTCGGGCAGTGGCTCAGCGAACTCCCCAACGATGTTATTCCCCATTCAGACGAATGGTATGACCAGCTAACCGCCCTGATGACCTACCTGCGAGAGCATCGCTGCCTGGTGGTAATCGACAACCTCGAAAGTATTCTCACCAGCGGTAGCCTGGTCGGAGACTATGAACCCAACCATGCCAACTATCGCGAATTACTCAAACAGCTGGGAGAACAACCTCACCAAAGCTGCATTGTGGTCACCAGCCGTGAACGTAACCGCGAACTGGCAGGATCGAGAGCCGCCAATAGTCCCGTACGCTACCTCGAATTGGGCGGTCTTAACTATCAGGATGCCGCCCAAATTTTGGTCGCAGAACGGCTGCCGGACTCAGGCAAACCCCATTGGAAGAGACTAATTACTCAGTATCGGGGAAACCCACTGATGCTGAGAATTGTCGCCATGACCATCCAAGAATTATTTGATGGCGACGTCTATCGATTCCTAGACCGAGGAATAACGATGTTTGGCGATATCAAATATCTGATTGACCAACAATATGAACGCCTATCGGACGCTGAACAGGAGATTCTGTGTCAGCTGGCGGCCCAAGCAGAACCCATACCCATTGAAGAGGTTGAACACCCCCGCTGTTTAGCCGCCATCAGTGCCCTCTTAGGCAAGTCGTTAATCGAAAAAAGCGCTGCTGGATTTACCCTGATCCCAGTGGTGATGGAATATGTGCGCGATCATCTCCCTTAATCATCTCACCTAAGAGAACAGCAGGCTACCCAATCTCCCCACTGCCTCCCTATCGCCCATGAGTTATTGTATTAACCCCCGATGTAGTCACCGCGAGAACCCCGATGGACTGTCCCATTGCAAGTCTTGTCAAACCCCCCTGCTCATAGAAGACCGTTATCGACTGATTCGACCGCTACGCGAACTCGATGAATGGGAGCCCTCGGAGGTCTTTGAAATTGACGATCGGGGCCAGACTAAAGTGCTCAAGGTGCTCAAAAAGAAAATTTTACAGCCCCTATTTGAACGCGAAGCCGCTACATTACAAACACTCCACCATCCGGGTATCCCCCAGGTAGACGCCGACGGCTATTTCTCCCTAGAGGTTGACGGACGGCGTCTGTATTGCCTGGTAATGGAGAATATTCAAGGCATTAACTTAAACGACTGGCTACAACAACATGGCCCCACCAATCAGGCCACGGCCATCGGCTGGATGAAACAACTGGTGGATCTGTTAGCCCAGCTCCATCAGGAAGAACTCTTCCACCGTGACATTAAACTGGCCAACATTATGCTGAGACCCACTGACCAGCTGGCCCTGGTGGATTTTGGCACCGTCCGCCCCATGACCAGCACCTATTTTGCCAAAGTCGCTGGTCAGCGAGACATTACCAGCGTTGTGTCACCAGGGTACACGCCCCTAGAGCAAATCAACGGGCGGGCAGTGCCCCAGTCAGATTTTTATGCCCTGGGGCGCTCATTAGTTTACCTGCTGACGGGCACTCACCCCATCGACCTACCCGAAGTTGACACCACCGGACAGATTACCTGGCGAGATCAGGTAGCTGAGCCCGTAGACCTCTGGTTTGCCCAGCTGCTAGATGACATGATGGCGCCTTTTCCGGGGCAGCGCCCCTTAAATGCCGAAGCATTGTTGGAACGCCTGACGAATCCCCAGTCTCCCCAGGTAGACTCTGAACAACCTAAACCATGGGTAAAATTATTATTAGCTGCCAATGTGGGACTGTTGCTACTACAGTTCGTGGTGGGATGGCAGTGGTGGGCTGCGCGTCAGCGGTTTGAAAACCAGGCGCTTAATCAGCCTAAGACGACGCTTGTAGCAATGCTTCCGTCTCAGTCTGGGCCTGCTGCATAGCGGCTTCAGCCGACTGCTGACCGCTCAAAACATCACCCAGGGCCGACTGCAAAATGAGTGAGGCGGCTCCATATTCCGTAATTAAGGGACGAAAGACAGAAGACTCTTCTAGATAGTCTAAAAGCTTTGGCATTTCTGGGTATTGAGCCACAATGTCTGGGTCTTGAAAAAGCGCAGAGCGGCTAGGCAAAAAGCCGGATGCTAGGACAAACTGCTTTTGCGCCGCTTCACTGGTGAAATAGTTAATGGCTTCCCAGGCTTCATCGGGGTGAGCTGCATTTTTGGCAATGCCAAAGCCCCAGCCACCGCGACAGCCAATGCCAGGGTTACGGCTAAAGGAAAAGGGAGGTGCGATCGCAACTTTTCCAGCCAGTTCTGAGCGCTGTAGCGTAGCCCAAAAGTAAGGCCACCCACGCAAAAACGCCGTCTGACCCTCGATAAACCTCTGAAGGGAGTCCGTTTCCGTATAGGTAATCACCTCATCCGGTGAGATCTCCTGCTGAATCAGCTGTCGCAGCAGCCTGGCAGCCTCAATCGCCTCCGGTGTATCCAAGCCCACGTCCCCCGTTGTCGGATCAATCCACGTCGCCCCCACACCCTGCATCACCTCAACAAAATTAGCCACCAATCCTTCATAGCGGCTCCCCTGCCAAAGGTAGCCTGTCTCCACCGATGGTTTTAGGGCATCAACAACTTGAGATAGCTCTGCCAATGTCTCAGGCAAGGCCATTCGAGCCTGGGAAAGCAAGTCTTGCCGATAGAACAACAGCCCAACATCCGCCCGCATCGGTAAGCGATAGAGCTCACCATCAAGCTGTCCTGCTAACATCTCACTCGATAAAAACTCTGAGCGATCTATGCCATCTCTTTCCAGATAAGGGGTTAAATCCTGTAGATTCTCCGCAAACTGCAGCGGCCAGACAATATCCATATACACCAGATCATACTGGGCTACGTTAGCCTGAAAATCAGCGGTATAGATAGCCTTGCGCTGGTCGGTCGTATAATCGGCCCCCGGATTTGTCACCAGGTTAACCTGAATATTGGGGTGGCGTTTCTCAAACCCAGCCACGACAACTTCCCATGGGCGCACCTCATCTTGGGGAACGACAAAAGAGATCCCTATGGGGGGTGATTTAGGCCAGGTAAGGCCCCACAACAACAGACATAGCACCTGTAGCGCCAGCAACAGCAGCCATAGCCTGAGTTGATTCAACCGACGCCTTCCACGGTTTCTAGAACGCACGTTTACCCCTTTAGTCAGCGGTTCCATCATAGCCATAGACGTCGCGCTCAATCAGGGATTAGGGCATAACTGGCCTACTTCATAACCAAGGTTATGGCATGCATAACTCGTTTTAGCCCTACCGTATAGTCAATTACCCCCTCCACCACTGTTGAGCAAGTGACATTGAGCAAGTGATATTGGGGTTTCATATCTGCAGCGCAGAGTTGATGTGCTAACCAATCGACCTTGGAACGCTCCAAGGTCGATTTTTATTGAGATTAAGACGGGTGTTGAGCAAACAATCTGCTCCATAACGCCCATTATGGTCTGCCTAACTTGCGACTTACCTACGATTCAGTAGTCGATTCGCAAGCGTATTATGACTATCCGATGGAGATTTTTGATGGGTAGAGCTGTTATTTGGCTGGTGGCCGAGATTTGCTTATCTAGCCTCGGCATAGATGACCTAGCCGACTATAGCGAGTTTCTATTTGAGAAAAGTATCCCAATTCTCATTGCACAGAAAGATGTAGTTTAGCGAGTGCTGACTATATGCATGGACTATTCGAGCTTGAGGGTATTGCGATCGCGACCAGGCACATTCGCCAAACAATCCTCCACCGCCCGCGCCGCTGCCAAAATGTCTCGCTCAGCCCCACCCAGATAAAGTCGACCAAAGCTACCAATGGATGAAATCTGCAAAATATTAATCAACGCCGCCTTTTCCGCCTCGTTCGCGGCCAGCGACGCATAGGCCGCCGGTTCTACTTCCATCACATAAAGGGTTTGCCCCGCCAAAATCATATTGCCTCGCCGAGTGCGGTTAATCAGCTGAACATGGTGCGGGTCCAAATTACGAATCACCTGGCTAGACACCATACGCGGTTTTAAGCGATCGCGCATCCGGGTACCCAGCGCATCTAAAATCGCCTGTCCTGATGCTTTGACCTCACCTTGGCTACTGGAGTGAATTTCTAACAGACCATACAATCGCTCTACGATCTGGACACCAGGAGTGACCACCGCCGACTTCAAAGCCACATCAGTAATGCGATTGATTTCAATACCAGGAGAAATTTCAACCCACAGGGAAGCATCCCCCGGAAGGGGCAGAAAACCAATAGAAACGCTGCCCATATAAGCAGCGTGCTGTGGTTGCAAATTGTCAATATATACGTAGCTACGAAGTTCTACACCCAAGGCCGCGTCAAAATTAGAACCCAATGATCTTATCAGCTAACCGTCAGCCCCAGCGGCATCAAAGGCGCATCAGGCTTTTCATAATAATCACATTAGTGAGCGCTGATCATTATCAGTGTCTGACCTGTCTGATGTCGGGACTAACGTGGGGCGCTCCGGTATCTCATAGCCTAAATGCCGCCAGGCAGCTGGGGTGGCAATGCGCCCCCGGGGTGTGCGTTGCAGATAACCAATTTGTAGCAGATAGGGTTCGTAGACTTCTTCAATGGTCTGGGAGTCTTCACCCGTAGCCGCAGCCATGGTATCCAGCCCCACCGGACCACCGTTAAAGTTTTCAATCATCACCGATAACAGGCGTCGGTCGGTCCAGTCTAAGCCACAGGGGTCAACATTAAACAGCTCTAGCGCTTCCCCCGCAATCTGTTCGGTAATGGGGCCAGAGGCCTTAACCTGCACATAGTCCCGCACCCGGCGCAGCAGACGATTGGCAATTCGCGGCGTGCCCCGAGACCGCCGGGCAATTTCCATCGCGCCAGGTTCTTCCACATCGGTTTTAAGCACCGTCGCCGTCCGCAGAATAATATTAGTCAGCTCATCTAACTCATAGAACCGGAGCCGCTGAATTAGACCAAATCGGTCCCGCAAAGGCGATGTCAGCGCCCCCACTTTTGTCGTCGCCCCCACCAGGGTAAAGGGCTGTAGTGGAATGCTGCGAGTTCTGGCACTCTGACCTTTACCAATGGTGATATCCAGGCGAGAATCCTCCATCGCCGGATACAAAATTTCTTCGGTCACCCGCGACAGCCGATGAATTTCATCAATAAATAGGATATCCCCCGCCTTAGCATTCACCAGTAGCCCAGCAATGTCCCTAGGACGCTCCAGGGCAGGGGCGGTGGTAATCTTGCAGTCCACCTTCATTTCATGGGCCAAAATCAGGGCCATGGTAGTTTTGCCCAAACCCGGTGGTCCATATAGCAGGAGATGATCCAAGGGCTCCTTACGGGACTGCGCCGCCTTGATGGCAATATTTAAAACCTCTTTGAGCGCTTTTTGGCCAATGTAATCATCTAAGCTTTGGGGACGAATACCATCGTCGTTCCGACTCACTTCATCCGGGCGAGCCTCCGTTTCCAAAAGCTGGTTTTTCTGTTCCGAGGGCTTTGGTGTAGGTGTTTTTTTCGGTGGCTTGCCAGTCTTATCGGGCTCCGGCTGTTTGGATGAAATGATTGCCATGGCACTCAACCAACGATGGACACAAATGAAGCGGCTAACCCGTAAGTGCATTAGCTACAACAAATGTACTATATCGTTTAATAAATCATGACGCGTCCGTCGTTTACAATGTGTACGGCACTGTCTTTAGCGGCACCACTGGGCAGAAGCTCAGTCTGTAGCCGGTCGGCATTGGGTCGATGTAACCGCACTTCGATGGGGCGCTGAGCGGCTTCCCAAAACACTACGGACAGATCCCCCATTCCCACCTGGGCATCGATAGTGATCACCTGATCAGGCCACATGCCATAGGGATGAAAATCTAACACCCGCTCGAGGCTGACGCGCCCCCCGGTGTGATTTACAACTTCCAGTATCACGGCCTGTCCAGGGGCAAATTGAATTTCATCGGACCCGCATTGATAAACACACTCAGCCGCATGAACGGCTGGGGTCACGGTAGCCAACGCTAGGGCAGTGCTAAGAAAAAATACCTGTTTAAGCATAAAAGTTCCTCCATCACTCAAGGACGACTCGCCGCCACAGTGCGTTCCATTGTCATGGGTGCAAAGAGAAAACATCGCTGTCCCAGACAATGAGGTCGTCGCTGGATAGGCTGGATAAATCCTGGATAAATCATCATTTAGGATTCCCAAAATACAGCGGCGCTAACCTATTACTTTCATGCCGTAATCCGGCTAAGGCCACGTAACGCTAGCGAAAGCTCACAGGCTCTGTCCCCTGATGGTTCGCTGCACCGTAACGGTCATTTCAGAAATGGTCATTTCAGAGGAGCAATACAAAAGACATCCGCCGTAATGGTAGAAAAATCGTTAAAGTAAAAGAATGTAACGTTTCTAAGGTAGGTATGCGCGTACTCCTGATGACAGGTAAGGGCGGCGTTGGTAAGACGTCGGTGGCAGCAGCGACGGGATTACGCTGTGCTGAGCTGGGCTACAAAACTCTGGTGTTGAGCACCGATCCGGCCCACTCCCTGGCAGATAGCTTTGATATGGAGTTGGAGCATAATCCCCGTGAAGTAAAGCCCAATCTGTGGGGTGCAGAACTCGATGCCCTACGAGAGCTAGAAGGCAACTGGGGTGCTGTCAAACGCTACATTACCCAGGTTTTGCAGGCACGTGGGTTAGAAGGTGTAGAAGCAGAAGAGCTGGCTATTTTGCCAGGTATGGATGAAATCTTTAGTTTGGTACGCATGAAGCGTCACCATGATGAAAACGAGTACGATGTGCTGATCATCGACTCAGCACCAACGGGCACGGCACTGCGGCTACTTAGCCTACCGGAGGTGGCGGGCTGGTATATGCGTAAGCTATACAAACCGTTCCAAGCGGTTTCTGCGGCCCTACGCCCGTTGGTAGAGCCTCTTTTCCGACCGGTGGCAGGGTTTTCATTGCCCACCAACGAGGTAATGGATGCTCCCTATGAGTTTTATGAGCAGCTAGTGGATTTGGAAAAGGTTCTGACCGATACCGCGACGACATCGGTGCGTTTGGTGACCAACCCTGAAAAAATGGTCCTTAAAGAATCTCTCCGAGCCCATGCATATCTGAGTCTCTATAACGTTGGCACCGATATGGTAGTGGCCAACCGGATTATCCCTGACACAGTAACCGACCCGTTCTTTAAGCGTTGGAAAGAGAATCAGGAAGTCTATCGTAAGGAGATTCACGATGACTTTCGCCCTTTGCCGGTAAAAGAAGTGCCGCTCTTCTCGGAAGAGATGTGTGGTCTTGCAGCCCTGGAGCGGCTAAAGGAGACTATCTACGGAGACGAAGACCCCACCCAGGTTTACTACAAAGAGACAACCCTACGGGTTGTACAAGAAGAGAGCAACTATAGCCTGGAGGGCTATTTGCCGGGTATTCCAAAAAACCAAGTTGAGCTGAGTAAAAGTGCCGATGAATTGAATATTCGCATTGGCAACCATCGTCGTAACTTGGTGCTACCCCAGGCGTTAGCGGCACTACAGCCCGCCGGAGCCAAGATGGAGGATGACTACTTAAAGATTCGCTTTGCCACTTTGAGCTAGTCTGAGCCCGCCACAATCAAGAGATTCTAAGCAAAACGGACGTGGATTTACGCCCACGTCCGTTTTGATCTATTGATTTAAAGG
>CALBPH010000368.1 GCA_937899365.1 uncultured Leptolyngbya sp. | reverse complement strand
TTTTGTCGAGGAGCGGATGGCTCGTAAGGGGAAAATTATGGGCTTTGGCCACCGCGTGTATAAGGTGAAGGACCCTCGGGCAGTCATTTTACAAAAATTGGCGGAGCAGCTGTTTGATAAATTTGGCCAGGATGAGTACTATGCGATCGCACTTGAACTTGAAACTGCAGTTACCGAACGACTGGGGCCCAAGGGCGTCTATCCTAATGTCGACTTTTATTCTGGACTGGTCTATCGAAAGCTAGGCATACCGACCGATTTGTTTACGCCAATATTTGCGATCGCTCGCGTCGCCGGATGGCTGGCCCACTGGAAGGAACAACTGGCAGAAAATCGCATTTTTCGACCAACACAAATTTATACCGGTCCCCATAATCAGGACTACACGACCGTGTTGGAGCGTCCACATCTTTGGGATAAGAAGCCACACCCCACACCCCCTGTGCGAAACGGCTCCGTATAAATCCGGATTTTTACCTTGTGATGGGCATCACCCCCCTTGTCAATACTGAGAAATCAAACGAAACTAATCCTAGTGACGATTTTCAGGAACTCCAGCCCCCCTTGATGCATATCAGGGGGGGTTTTTATGTGATTAACGTTTCATCTATACCTGTAAGTAGTAATTCCTATTGGTACAGAACGAGTATTTCGCCTTTGACGACATATTAAGCGTTAGAATCATTAGGGAAATTGGCCCTCAGGCCCCCACTCCATCTATACACTCTGGGTATGAGTTCTGGAATCGACCTGCAAGAGAGCTTCATTCAAATACTGCTGTCATTGGGATTATCCCCATCCTTGGCAAAAGTAATCTGGATGCCGCTACCAATGGCGCTAATCTTAATAGCCGCAACAGTCAGTATTTTTATCGCCGTTTGGCTAGAAAGAAAAATATCAGCTGCTGCCCAGCAGCGCATTGGTCCCGAATACATCGGCCCGCTAGGCGCGCTTCAAGCAACCGCTGACGGTGTCAAATTAATATTTAAAGAAGAGATTAACCCGGCCCAAGCAGACCCAATCCTATTCACACTAGGGCCAGCTTTAGTGGTGATTCCTGTCTTTGTGTCTTACCTGGTTGTGCCCTTCGGGCAAAACATGGTGATTACAGATTTAGGGATTGGCATTTTTTTATGGATTGCACTATCAAGTGTGACTCCCATCGGCCTGTTAATGTCTGGCTATTCATCCAATAACAAGTACTCATTATTAGGCGGTCTACGGGCAACGGCACAGTCCATTAGCTATGAAATCCCCCTAGCCCTGGCAGTTCTTGCAATTGTCATGATGTCTAACAGCTTAAGTACTGTAGACATTGTCAATCAGCAAGCGAGCTACGGAATTCTTAGCTGGAATATCTGGCGTCAGCCGGTCGGTTTTATCCTTTTCTGGATTTCAGCCCTAGCGGAATGTGAGCGCCTTCCTTTTGACTTACCAGAGGCTGAAGAAGAAATTGTAGCTGGCTATCAAACTGAATACGGCGGTATGAAGTTTGGGCTGTTTTACGTTGGCTCTTACGTTAATTTAGTTCTATCGGCCATGTTGGTGTCGGTACTGTACCTAGGCGGTTGGAGTTTACCCATTCCCATTGAGGTCATTACTGCCGGTTTGGGCATTAGCGAAACCACACCCTGGCTACAGGTCATCACCGCAGCTCTAGGGATCATCATGACCCTAATTAAGGCTTATTTTCTAGTCTTCCTAGCCGTGCTTCTACGGTGGACCGTACCCCGCGTACGCATCGACCAGCTCCTAGACTTAGGCTGGAAATTTTTACTGCCAGTTGCCTTAGTTAATCTGCTGCTCACAGCAGCGCTTAAGCTCGCATTCCCATTTGCGTTTGGAGGGTAAAACCAATGCTCAATTTTCTAAAGCAGGTTGGCGATTACGCCAAAGAAACCGTCCAAGCGGCCAAGTACATTGGCCAGGGGCTATCGGTCACATTTGACCACATGAAGCGTCGCCCTGTTACCGTGCAATACCCCTACGAAAAGCTGGTTCCGTCTGAGCGTTACCGTGGTCGGATTCATTTTGAGTTTGATAAGTGTATTGCGTGTGAAGTCTGTGTACGGGTATGTCCGATTAACTTACCTGTTGTGGACTGGACCTTTGATAAGGGCACGAAGAAAAAGACATTAGATCACTACAGTATTGATTTTGGTGTCTGCATCTTTTGCGGTAACTGTGTAGAGTACTGCCCCACCAACTGCCTCTCCATGACTGAGGAGTATGAGCTAGCGGCTTACGATCGCCATGAACTCAATTACGACAATGTAGCCCTCGGTCGTCTGCCCTATAAAGTCACTGATGATCCCATGGTTACCCCCATGCGTGAGCTGGCCTATCTACCCAAAGGTGTGATGGATCCTCACGAACTACCGGCAGGGTCACGCCGCGCTGGTAAACTACCTCAAGAGCTCTTGGCAGAATTAGAAGCAGCCAAGCCAGCTAAGACTGAGGACACAGAAGATTAGTCCTGGGTATTCAGCAGTTTGTAACTGATCAGCCCGACATAGCTCGAAAACCGCAGCAGCCCACACAATCGGAGTAGCAGTGAATTAAGCAGAAGGCGAACAAATCGAATCCCTAGGCATTCAAGGTCTCTTAATGCTAGCGTCCGCCCTGGGGGTGGTTCTACTTTCTAACATCGTCTACTCGGCTTTTTTACTGGCCATGGTATTTGCCAGCATTTCAGGACTTTACGTCCTGCTTAATGCAGGCTTTGTCGCTGCCGCCCAAATCCTGGTCTATGTAGGAGCCGTCAATATTCTCATTCTGTTCGGCATCATGCTGGTGAATAAACGGGAAGACTTTAAACCCGTATCCAATGCCTGGATCGGCAAAATAGCAACCGCTGCCGTCTGTGCGGGACTGTTCACTCTACTGAGTTCGATGGTGCTTGCCACCTCGTGGCAACTATCAACCGCCGCACCTGCCGGGGAAGCCGCTATTGAGGTTATTGGTCAACATTTCTTTAGTGACTTTCTACTTCCGTTTGAGCTAGCGTCTGTATTGCTCTTAATGGCATTGGTAGGCGCTATTATCCTGGCACGCCGCGAATATGTACCCGATGACGAGCCTGCCGACCAACAGAAGGTTTTAACTCTGCGGGAGCGGCCTCGTGAACTGGTGGCTGCTGGTAGCGATACTCAGGAAAGTTAGAGCAGTGCTGGCGATAAGCTATCTTTGGGAGGAAGTTGAGTAAATCATGCAATTAGAATACTTTTTGATCCTTGCCGCTGCGCTTTTCTGCATAGGCATTTACGGTCTCGTTAGTAGCCGAAATGTGATTAGAGTACTGATGTCTATTGAGTTGATGCTCAATGCAGTAAATCTAAATTTAATGGCATTTTCGAACTACTTGGACCCCGCTGAAATCAAAGGCCAAGTATTTGCCGTATTTGTCATTACTATTGCTGCTGCTGAAGCTGCCGTGGGTTTAGCCATTGTCCTCTCGATTTATCGCAACCGCGACACGGTAGATATGGAGCAGTTTAATTTGCTGAAGTGGTAGGTACACATAGCTCATAAACTGACTGACTAGAAAAAGAGAGCCCAGGCTAAATTAGCCTGGGCTCTCTTTTTACATAGGCTGAGTCGCGTAAGGAGTAAACGGTTATATGCTGCATCGGTCAGGTTAGTTAAGACAAAGGATATCTCTAAGAGGCTGATATTGCCGCCGCTAACCTGACTCACACATGTCATAA
>CALBPH010000367.1 GCA_937899365.1 uncultured Leptolyngbya sp. | reverse complement strand
CCGTGACAGCCGGTAGGGGCATTGCATGCAATGCCCCTACCGGCTGTCTTTAACGGGGTCTTTATTTTTATGCAGCCCCCTTATGGTTTTAGCTTGGAGCGAATAACTGCTTAATACTTAAGAAACCTCTCATACCAAACCCTATTCATGCAAAATAACTATGACAGTGGGCCATGCCCGCGATACCCATGCTATTGATTGCATCTCCCGGAGCACAATATGGTTCTAGCCGCAGTTGACCACGGTGCCCCCCTCTCATTCGATAGCCCGTTTATTTCCCTGACCGTCCTACTACTGGTGGTCTTGGTTTTACCCCCCCTGTTTGAGCGTCTCAAACTGCCAGGTCTAGTGGGGCTACTGTTCGCTGGCATCATCCTGGGAAAGAGTGGTTTGGCCATCTTAGATCCCGAGACCGAAACCATGGCCCTGCTGGCGGAGATCGGGAAAATATACCTGATGTTTGTGATCGCGTTGGAAATTGATCTAGCCAGGTTCCACAAAACCCGTAACCGCTCCCTTGGGTTTGGACTATTTATTTTTGTATCTTCTCTGGCTGCCGGACTATTGGTCGGGCGATTGCTGGGCTTTGACTGGAATACGGCGTTACTGATGGGAGCCATATTTGCCCCCCATACGCTGTTGGGGTATCCCATTGTCAATCGACTCGGGGTGATGGGTAATGAAGCCATTACCGTCACCATTGGCGCAACTATTTTTACCGATATTCTGGGTCTTTTACTCCTGGCAATTTCGGTTTCTATCCATGCTGGAGAGTTTTCTGTATTTAGCCTGGTGGCACAGGTGTTAGCACTGGCCATCTATGCCGCGACGGTTCTCTTTGGCCTAGACTGGGCCGGTAAATTTTACTTTCGTCGCACCGGAGATGAACAAGGTAATCAATTTGTTTTTGTTCTCTTAGCGGTATTTTTAGCGGCAGCGGGGGCACAGCTGGTTAATGTTGAGCGCATTGTTGGCGCGTTTTTAGCGGGTCTGGCGGTCAATGATGTCCTAGGGGAAGGCCCGGTCAAAGAGAAGGTTGAATTTGTTGGCAGTGTTTTATTTATCCCGTTCTTCTTTGTCCATGTTGGTTTACTGGTAGATCTGCCGGTCTTTGTCTCATCGCTAACAACATCTCTGGGTATCACCCTGGCGATTTTGGGGGGTGTGGTGATCAGTAAGTTTTTGGGAACGTACCTGGCTAAGTGGCTATACCGGTATAGCTGGAATGAGGCCTTGACCATGTGGTCGTTATGTTTGCCCCATGTGGCCGCACCATTGGCCGCCGCCATTGTTGCCCGTGAGGTGGGGCTGATCAATGAAGCGATTTTTAATGCGGTCATTGTGCTGATGCTGGTAACTGCGATCGCAGGTCCCATAGCGACCCGAGCCTTTGGTAGTCAGCTGGCGGTATCGGCAAGTGCTAACACCCTAAACGACACCGACCTGCTCCATCCTGAATCATGGGGATACCAAAATGATGAACCGCAGCTGTGTCATTTGCCTCGTTCGTTTACCATTGTTGTCCCTATTTTTAACCCCCGTGCTGACCAGCACCTGATAGAAACAGCGGTATTACTAGCCCACCATGAAGCGGGTCAGGTGGTCCCCCTGGCGATCTCCCGCTCCTATGCCCACATGGATGACCCCATTCTGGTGGATGATTTGCAAAAACGACAGCTGATGGTGCAAGAAGCCAGCGACATTAGTCAAACGCTGAGCGTACGGGCAACACCCATCGTTCGCATTGCCGATGATGAGGCCACTGGCATTAGCCACACCGCCCGTGAACAAAATGCAAATCAGGTGGTGATGGGATGGAATGAAGACAATACTGGAGTCCGGGCACGGCTCTTTGGCACCACCTTAGAAAGTGTGTTTTGGTCGTCCCATTGTCCCGTTGCTGTCATGCGTCTCCAGACAGAACCCACCGATATCCATCGGATATTGGTGCCGGTACGGGATCTAATGCCCAAGACAATTCACACCGTGCGGTTTGCCCAGCTATTTGCTGACGCCCACCATGCGTCGGTCACCCTGGTGCACGTGTGCGATCGCCGCACCCCCAAGTCTCGCATGGACGCGTTTAAGCAGGACTTAGAAGCAATTGTTGCCCATGATAAATTACAAACCGTAGACCGGATCAAAACGATTGCCCACGATAGCGTTGCTCAAACTCTGCTCCGACTGGGGGAGAACTTTGACCTGGTGATTCTTCGCTCCATGCGACGACGCACCGCAGGAGGGCTCATGGTTAGCGATGTCACCACCAAACTCATTCGAGAACTGGCCTGTTCTATCGTCTTGTTTGGCGAACCCCATATGTAAATGCCACAGGTCAATCCCACAAGCAAATAAGAGACTAATATTTCATTGAAATCGTACCTTGTCCATTACATAGGAAAGGGTACGATTTCTTTAAGTGTTGGCTCAAGACTACTCTTTCAATCCTTTACCCTATGACCATTAC
>CALBPH010000366.1 GCA_937899365.1 uncultured Leptolyngbya sp. | reverse complement strand
GATATTAGAGAGAAGAGCAGTAGACACTCTTGAGAAAAAACAAAAAAGAAAGTAAATCACTTTGCTTCGGGTTAGAGAAAGTGAAAACCCGATAAGATCAGCAATAACGGCAAGTCCTCCTGCAAAATAGATTTTCCCATCGAAAGCAATTCCACCACCAAGACTAGAACGGTTCTGCCTCACAGTCGAATTTATCACATCAACTGATTGTATGCTATCAAAGGACGCGACTCCCCCTAGGCGACATTCTGCTCGCCGACGCCCAACGAGCCCTGGGGTAGCTAGCCCGCCATTACGCTCCAGAGGGACCACGGATTCCCCAAGAACCTGTTGCCATGGCAGCGGTCATTCGTTGGCTCTCCATTACCGCTGGTGAAGTGCGCCAGGGTCCAGAATCCGCCCGTCTCTACTATCTGTTTGGGGTCAAGGCCATTAACATTGAGCGCGCTACTGAAAAGGCCGCATTTATCCTTGACCAGCTCAACCAACAGCTCAGCAGTCAGGACTGGCTGGTTGGCAGTACACCGACCATTGCCGATGTTGCCGTTTTCCCCTACGTGGCCCTGGCCCCCGACGGTAAGATTGACCTGTCTCCCTACCCCCATGTGTTGTCCTGGATTGAGCGAGTCAAACAACTTCCCGGTTTTGTCGGCATGAGAGGCATTGAAGCACTTGCGGGTAATGCCTAGGACGAAAACCACCTCTGTAGGGACGTTGCATGCAACGTCCCTACAGAGGTGGAACATCCCCTAAGATGCTTATCTTTTACCCACCCATAACAACCATGGCTAGCAAATTCGCTGACATCGCCTTTACCCCTGCCGTTAAAGCTGCCCAAACCCAACGCGGCTCACGGGAAACCTACGAACGCTATACTGCCAAGGCCCCTGCCAATGACACCATTACGCCAGAGCTGGCCGAGTTTATCGCCCACATAGATGGCGGTTACCTGGGCACCGTCAGCTCCAACGGCTATCCCTACATCCAGTTTCGCGGTGGTCCCCCTGGCTTTCTGAAAGTGCTCGATGATAAAACCATCGGCTTTGCCGATTTCTCGGGCAATGTGCAGTACATTACCGTGGGTAATCTGTCGGAGAACAACAAAGCCTTTCTCTTTTTAATGGACTATCGTCATCGGCGACGGTTCAAGCTTTGGGGGCACGCCCGCTATGTTGAGGACGATCCTGAGCTAATTGAACAGCTGCGTGTACCCGATTATCCGGCCAAGATTGAGCGAGCCGTGGTGTTCACCCTCGAAGCCTTTAGTCAAAACTGTCCCCAACATATCCCTGTCCATTACTCCGAAGCGGAACTCCAGGTGGAAATTGATGCAGCCACCGCTCCCCTACAGGCCAAAATTGCGGACTTAGAAGCAAGGCTTAACGGCTAATCTTTTCTTTTCGTAGGGACGTTGCGTTGGATTGGTTAGAGACGTTTCATGGAACATCTCTAACCAATCAATCTCTTTAACCTAAAAACTGTTCCACCATTCCCATGACGACTAATCCAGTCATTAAACCCAAGGAGCCGCTGCTGTTTAATGTTTTGAGATTTAGCTCAGGTAACAGCTCATGGAGCACAACAAACAGCATTGCCCCCGCTGCCATGGCCATGCCCATGGGGGCAATGGCCGAGCCCAAATCCACTAAGGTTACTCCCAACCATCCGCCCAATGGCTCTAACCAACCCGATAGGGTGGCGAACCCCAATGCCGGTCCGACGCCGTAACCAAGTTGACGTAGGGCTAAGGCCACCATCAACCCCTCTGGTAGGTTTTGCAATGCCACACCAATGGCAATACCCGCATCATGGGTAGACTCGGTCCCCAACCCTATGGCCAATCCTTCTGGGAAATGGTGCAGGGCAATGGCCAATACAAAGAGCCAAATGTGTCGTGACTGTGCTGCCTGCCCTAAGTCTGGCGCAGGCAGCACAGTCTCTAAGCCATAAAAGATCAGCGCCCCAATGGCAGCCGCGCTGACAACCTCGCTAATGCCGACACCATAGCCAGCCGACCGGCCAGCCAGTGCCAGAGCGGGTATTAACAATGAAAACGCTGCCGCCGATAGCATGACTCCACTCCCCACACTGAGCAATAGAGTTTTCCATCGTTCGCTGAGCTTTGCTGTAAATAGCACGGGCACTGCACCCACACCGGTACCAAAGCTTGCCACCACACTAGCGGTGACTCCGTCGGTCATAACATCGGACGCTACGCTGGACCAGGATTGAGAGAGCTGTTCCATTGAAAACCTCCAAATCAGCAACGCTCTGGTTTTATATTAACTCAGAATCATTATGAGTTTGAGTGAGATAGGTCACAGGTGTCGCTGTTTTACAGGTCGTTAGTGTGTGGGTAGTTTGAACTTTCAATTTGAGCTTATTTATACGTTTGAATGCTACGTATAAATAGGGATATGCCAGCCCTGACAAGCGGTTGAATACTTGCAAACTTCATGGGGATTAACCGCTATCTCCGTAGAAAGACCCAAGATTGCTAGGTATATTTCACTTACGGTAGTACCGTACTGAGTATTTTTTGCTACATATGAATACGAGTTCGGCCACATCCCACGTAGTTATTCGTCTCCCTAGTCGTGTAGACAGCGTCATCTCACCGTTTTTTGAGCGAGATTTGAAACAAAAACTACAGCCTGGGGTCACCCTCATCATTGATATGGCGAAGACTAAATTTATTGAGCCTGCAGCTGCATCGGTCTTTTGGGAAGGTGTGCTGCAAGGCCACAGAGAGGGCGCCAAGATTGTTGCTAAGGGGATGAATGAACAGGTAAAGCTGGTGATGGAGAGATCTGGGCTCTTGCCCCACTTGCAGTAGCATTCCTCGTCATAACATTGAGCCTGTGGGTTGTAGTGTGAGTTTCTTGTGCCACCGCGATATTATAGTTAGTCGGAAAGAGTTGGTGCTGCGGTTGCGGATTAGGCTGGTCCTAATCTGAGGAAAGTCCGGGCTCCTGAAAGGTCAGGCTTGCTGGGTAACGCCCAGTGCGGGCGACCGTGAGGAGAGTGCCACAGAAACATACCGCCGATGGGTAGGGTTATGCCTAGGGCATCGCTCTATTACAGGTAAGGGTGCAAGGGTGCGGTAAGAGCGCACCGGCAGTATCGAGAGGTACTGGCC
>CALBPH010000365.1 GCA_937899365.1 uncultured Leptolyngbya sp. | reverse complement strand
CAGCCCTCCACTGGTACACACCACCTCGATTACCAAATCAGGCGTCGGTTTAGAACTACCAAAACAATACGACTCATCCGCTTGAGCCGACACTTCCCCTTCCCGCTCATGGGTCATCGATCCAGTCGGTTCAAACTCAATGCCCTTTTCCAGACAAAATAACCCAATCAAAAAGCCGATCAGTCGGCTAAACATTTCATGCTCGCGCCCTGGCATCAGAATTTCAATCGTATTGTCATAATAAGCAAGACGGATGCCAGGAGAATCAGCAAAGCCCGACCGAATTAGCTGAAACTGCGCCCAGCTAATGCCAGAATATACAATCTGCTGATCCGGGGGTAGTTTTCCCATGTGGCCTATTACGATTGCGATGGTTAGAACTTGGCGATAATGTCAGCGAGCATCAGCAAGAGAACGCCCCTACACGTGTTCTCTCGATAGCCCATACACATGCAGGTCGCGCTGAGGAAACGGAATCTCAATACCCACTCCATCAAAGCGAGTCTTAATCGCCTCATATACGCTCAAAGAAACAGGCATATAATCAGCGGTCTTTACCCAGGGACGCACAGCAACATTGATACTACTATCGGCCAGCTCTAAAACACCCACCGTAGGCGCAGGCTCCAACAAAATGCGCTCATCTTCGGACAGCACCTGACGAATGACAGTTTTCACCTGTTTCAGATCTGAGTTATAGGCAACACCAACAACTAAGTCGAGCCGCAGGATACCAACCGTAGAATAGTTAATAATATTGTCATCAGTGAGTTTGCGATTAGGAATCACCACCGTTCGGCTATCGAGTGTGCGCAACATGGTGGTTAGCAATTCAATATCTTCCACATGGCCAGAGATGCCGCTGACCTCAATCCAGTCGCCAACGCGAAATGGGCGAAAAATGATCAGCAAAATACCGGCAGCAAAGTTGGCGAGTGACCCCTGCAACGATAGCCCGATAGCCAGCCCGGCTGCACCAATCAGGGCAATTAACGACGTGGTCTCAATGCCCAGCCGTCCTAAAATTGCCAGCAGCACAAACGCCATAATGACGTAGTAGCTCATGTTGCTGGCAAAAGCGACCAGGGTACGATCAATGCGGGTTTTGCCCAGGGACTGTTTGACAAAACGACGGAGAAACTTAGCAAGCCAACGACCCACAAAAAATAGTGCGATCGCAACTCCAATATTCAGCCCTAACGTTAGCCCTACTTCCTGTAGCTGCCCAAACAAACCACTAAACAGATCCAATTGCTCGAACAAGCTTTCCATAATCGGCCTCCACCACTATTACGATCGGCCTCGATTTGTCTATACAGGGAGCCCTATGCCCAACACTGAACCTCTCCAGCAGGGCCGCTTACTCTTCTAAACTACGGGGGTCCAACGCATCCCGCAGACCATCGCCCAACAGGTTAAAACACAGTACCGTAACCACAATTAACGCCGCCGGTGGCCAAATCAACCACGGATGCAGCACCAAAATCGACGCGTTTGTTGCCGATGACAGCATATTGCCCCAGGACGCATCGGGCTGCTGAATACCCAGCCCAATAAAGCTCAGGGCCGACTCGGAGAGAATATAGCCCGGAATTGCTAATGTAGCCGAGATAATCACATAGGTGGCCGTCTGGGGCAAAATGTGACGCAAAATAATATGCAGCGAACGCCCGCCCATGGCCCGACTGGCCTGGACAAAGGTCCGTTCTTTTAGCGATAGCACCTCACCGCGAATAATCCGCGCCAGCCCGGTCCAACCAATAAACGACAGAATTAGGACAATTAACAAAAACCGCTGGGAGCTGCTCAGCCCTGCCGGGAGTACGGCTGCCAGCGTGACCAACAAAAAGAAGCCCGGAATGGACATAATCACCTCGACAAAGCGCATGATCACCGTGTCGATGGTGCCGCCAAAGTAGCCAGAAATGCCGCCGATCAGCAGCCCCAAGGGGAAGGTAATAATAATGCCCACCAGACCAATGCTGAGACTAATGCGGCCCCCGTGGATCAGGCGGCTAAGCTGATCGCGGGCCGATTCATCGGTACCAAAGATATTCCATTTACCCTCACCCACCGTGCCAAACAAATGACGGTTAAAGGTAATCCCCCCAAAGAGTTCTGTTTCCTCTAGCTGCATCGAGTCTTCAAAGGAAATGCTCTTTACAAAGGGGAGCTTGAGCTGAAATAGCTTATACTCAGACCCTTTTACCCACAGCCGAATCGGTGAGGGTTTTGAGAAGTCTGCTTCGATCACTCGCTCACCGGTATCGATATCCACCGGTCCCTGCATCACTGGGTATACGTGGGGACCCATAAATCTCCCAGAGGTTTGGTCACGCCAATACACCGTCGTGCGCGGCAACATCGACCCTTTGATCTGTTTCTCATAGGGATTGTAGGGAGCGGTGAGTTCTGCAAACGCTACGGTCAGGTAGAAAATAATCAGAACGGTGGCCCCAAATCGGGCCAGGGAATTTTGTTTGAGTTTATTCCACCAGGTAGCTGCCATAGGCCGGAAAGGTCTTGTAGGGGTTGGAGCTATTCTAAGCTGTCTGATGCGAGGCGACTAGCATGGAGCCGATGCCGGAGTTGGTGAAGGTTTCGAGCAGCAGGGAATGGGGCACACGACCGTCGATGATGTGGGCACCGCGCACACCCTGGGCCAGGGCCCGCACACAGCAGGTAACTTTAGGAATCATGCCGCCAGACACGATGCCGGAGTCAATTAGGGCACGGGCTTCTTGGATGTCGAGCTTGTTATAGAGGGTGGAGGGGTCGTGGTAATCCTTAAGGATGCCGGGGGTATCGGTGAGGAGAATCAGCTTCTCGGCACTGAGGGCGGCCGACAGTTCACCGGCGATGGTGTCGGCATTAATGTTGTAGGGTTGGCCGTTGGCATCGGCCGCCACGCTAGAAATAATCGGAATATAGCCCGCACTGCCCAGGGACTACACCAGCTTGGGTTCGATCAGGGTAACTTCGCCGACAAAGCCCACCCCCTCGGCGGCATGGGGACGGGCCATGATCATGTTGCCGTCCTTGCCGCAAAGCCCCACGGCACTGCCCCCGGCGGCGTTGACTAACCCCACCAGTTCTTTGTTGACCCGCCCCACTAAGACCATTTCCACCACGTCCATGGTGGGGGCATCGGTAACGCGCAACCCATCTTTAAACTGGGGCTCAATGTTGAGCTTGCTCAGCCAGGTGTTGATTTCGGGACCGCCACCGTGGACGACGACGGGGTGAATGCCAACGCAGGCCATAAAGACAATGTCGCGGATGACGTCATCCTTGAGGGTGGAGTCTTTCATGGCGGCCCCACCATATTTGATAACGACGGTGCGACCCCGGAATTTTTGGATGTAGGGCAGGGCTTCGCTGAGGATTTGGACGCGGTTGGCGGCGGTTTCCATTTAGAAGAGAAGGGAGGGGTGAACAGGGTAAGGAACCGATCCATCTGTGGGGACGTTCCATGGAACGTCTCTACACGATGGATTAATGATCGAGGGTGGTGCTGGTGGCGGGGTTTTCAGCGATGACGGTTTGGAGGGTTGCTAGGGTACGTTTTGCGATCGCACTCGCCTTTTCCCCCGATTTGTACACCACCGTGGCATCGGCCTGGGCATAGCGATTTTGACGCTGCTCCAGGAGCGTTGTGAGCTTATTTCGCAAATTTCCCTGCTTTAGGAGCGGTCGAGATTTATCGCGGCTAAGGCGCATCATCAGCTCATCGATGGAGACATTGAGCCACACCACCAGACCAGACTGGAGGTAGCTCCAATTTTCTTGTTTGATCACCATGCCACCACCGGTGGCAATCACCGTCCGGGTGTAGGGAGCCACCTGGGCTAGCACCTGGGTTTCAATATCACGAAAAGCGGCTTCACCCTGCTCGGCAAAAATCTGATTAATGCTCTGGCCTGTGGCCTGCACAATCACATCATCCGTGTCGATAAAGCGGTAGTTGAGGGTGTGGGCTAGGTGTTTACCGATGGTGGTTTTGCCAGCGCCCATCATGCCCACCAGGTAGAGATTTGTACCCTTAAGGAACTCTGCGGTCATGAGCCAATGTTGAAGTCAGAGTGTATTTTTTGACCCAACTATTATGGGTCTAAATCTTCCCCGGCTCAAATCTGTCGCTTTTTGTAGATGAAACCTTTGGGGGTTTACCCTATTTGAAGATCCTGTGGAGGCGACTCCGCCCGATCTAGCAGCGCCTGCCACAGCCGCTGGGGGCCACCGTCACCGCTGTAAAACAATAGGTCGATCAGTAATTGAAAGGCTAATTTTTCTAAGATGTCGGGCTTCACATCCTGTTCCATGCGCTCAGCATAGGTATTACTAAAGCGATCGAGATAGTTGCCCAAGATGGCGATGCGATGGGGGGGCGCCCCATCTGCCGTTGCCTTTTCTAGGGCGGTTATGGCTTGGTGGATGGCTTTGCGGTGTTGGCTCGCCAGCTGAGCCGTAATCAGCACAAGGGCACGGGCTTCATCCACATCCAGCTTTTTTCGACCTTGCCCCTTTCGCAGGGGGCTAGACTGGCGCAGTCGCCACAGGTTGACCCGGTCCGATAGCAGGGTTGTTAGCTGGAGGTTTTTTGCCTGGTCTAAAATAGCCTCTGACCCAATACCCACCAGAGTTTCAAGCGCAAGCAGCACCAAGTCGAGTTGGCCCTTAATGGAGCGTAACTGGTTGGGGGTAAGGTTAGCGGACACCGTTGAGCGGAAACTACACAGCCACGTTGTAGTTTAGCGTTGCACTGTCACCTGTTATTGGCGTCTATTGGCCCCAAACGGGGGTTGCTATGTAAAGAGTTTATTGAAGTTAGTCAGAACTTTATCCGTATCCAATATCAAAAATGATGAATGCATTAACAGGGACGATAATCAACGGATCGAATCAGCATATTTGATCTATGGGTTTCTATAGGTTCAATTCGACAGCTATTGGCATGGAAACGCCGATTACGCAATCTACCCACCTGGCAATTGCTGAAACGGAGTAAATTATGGCTCGCGCTAGCATTATTGAGGCTTATATTCAGCGACTGCTGGCATGGAACCAGCCAGTTACCCAATCTACCCTGACGACAATTGCCACTGAAGTCGGCATTACCCAGGGAGAGCTGGACGCCATCAACCTCAAGGTTGAGGCCCACATTGCCCGTGGTCTTAACTATTGGGAATTTGATCAACTTGACAGTGCCATTGATGAACTCACCCAGGCCAGAGCCCTAGATCCCATCAATCTAGAGGTGCTTCACGCCCTCGCCGATATTTATAACCTGCGTTACCAACAGGACAGCAGCCTGGCCTATTGCAAACAGTCACTGCTGGTGGCAAAGCGCTGCCTAGAACTAAAGCCAAACGATAAAGAAGCCCTGGCACTAGTTAAAGAGTTAGAGCCAAACGTCGGTTCTCAACCCCTATCTCGCCAGGCAAAGCCAAATATTTTTATATTGATTGGCTTTTTAGAAAATGTCTTGAGCCCTAAGAAGATATCGCGGCGGACAAAGACCAAAATTGCGGTTTTGATTCTGTTTCTACAGCAGCCGGTTAATCTACCCAGGATAGCCATATCAACAACGTCAGCGATGGCTGTTTTGACTGCAGGTGTAGCAGCGGCAACCGTCAGTCTGGGCGGTTTAGAACATCTACCTGGGTTCGCGGGGCCAGACACGGTTGTTTCAGAAACTGGCACCACCGGTAAACCTGGTGACACCGTCAAGACCAACACCCCAGCCAATGCCTTTGACCCAGGCCCTAACATTCCAGTTGTGTTTGACCATCCTGGCTTACTGATTGAACCTCGGCTATCGCGACTGGGGGAATATGAGGGCGAGGATTATTACAAACTGCATGGCATTGTGATCAATGACAGCGGTCAGGAGGTCAGGAAGCTAAAGTTGAAGGTGGAACTGTTAGATGGTGACGGTGTGCCCATTTCAACCATTGAGCAGGTGGCCGTTACTGACAATGACGTGATTATCTGGCCTGGCGATACCCATTCCTTTAACCTGTTTCACAAGATTACCCCGGCCTTGATCAGCGTTCGGGTGAGTGTGACCGACTTTGAGCAGTATG
>CALBPH010000364.1 GCA_937899365.1 uncultured Leptolyngbya sp. | reverse complement strand
TTTCTAGGTCTATTAATCCAGACGATTCGCTACGTAATACATTATTGGGTGTGGGAGGTAATCCGCCGCGACCGGTTACTATAAATGCACTTTGCCCCTGGCCAGTATCAGCTAGACAGCGTTGATCAATTTGGTTGCTCCTATCTACGAGGTCGGTCGGTAGTTCAACCAGTCCTTGAGCGGGATCAAGGTTGAGGGTATTGAGAGTGACAATGCCCGATAGGCCAAACTCAGAGCTGGCGGTGATGTCACTGAGGGGTGTTTGCTCTGAGCGAAATTCGAGACCAAGAATATTTTGGGCGGTGATGTTGATATTGCCACCATCACCTTCAAACGCATTGGCAGTGATGTCGCTGTTTTCCTCAGGAACAGCAATGAGAAAGCTATTGGGGCCAGTAATGCTGATATTGCCACCATCACCGCCAGCTTGGGCGATTCCGGCAGTAGCAGAGAGTGTGCTACCGTTACGCAACACTAAGACATCTTCCAGGGTGAAGGTCAGGTTACCACCATTACTGCTGCGTGTGGTGGCGGTGATGGCACTACCGTCGTTTAATATGAGTTGGTTAGCGGCTGTCGTAACATTCCCCCCCTGACCGCGCCCTTCGGAGTTAACCGTAATGCGTCCACTGTTATTCAAAGCAATCTCAGCGGTGTTTTGGAGAATTACAGGTTCTCCACCTTGGTCAAAAATCTTATTTCCGATGAAAATATTCCCTCCTGATCCAGACGAGCCAGGGTTTGTACTAGATTCAACAGCACTGTTATCAATGGTCAGGCTGTCGGCAACATCCAAAAATATATCGCCCGCTTGGCCTGATGCTGTCGTAGTTGCTGCGATGGTTATTCCCTCCTTGAGGGTGACTTCCGGAGCCGTCAGTGTCACCTGCCCTGCATCACCTTGTCCCAGGGTCTCAACTGAGACTCGTCCTTGCCCCTGAATGTTAATGGTTTCAGGGGCCGTAATCTCAATACTACCGCCGACACCAGGGGCTGTTGTGCGAGCAGCAATAAAACCATTGTCTCTGAATTGGATATTTAAATCGGTATCATTGCCAGCGGGTTGGATGGACAGGTCTCCTGCGGGCGCAGCACTATTGGTTTCAGCAAAGACTCCCAGTTCACCGGAGATATCTAACATCGAGGTATTGAGCTTGATATCGCTGTCGCCTTCCTGGTTGGTAGAGTCTGCGGCGATGGTGGTACTGAGTTCTGCATTCTGACCAATTGTGAGGATTGGGGCTGTGATTTCAATGTTGCCGGGGGCACCAGCACCAGAAGTTTCAGCAGTCAGGCGGGTGCTTTGTCCTAGGGTTACGGCTTCTGATGATTCAACCCTGATGGAACTAGCGTTGCCTGCACCAGTAGTCTCGGTTGAAATAAAGGCAGCATCCGCAAGGCTTAAGTTGGGGGTAGAGATGATAATCTCTCCTGCATTTCCCAACGCCGAGGTACTGGCAGCCAGACCTGCCCTATCCAGGAGTTCGACGCTCTCAGAAGCATCAAAAATAATACCAAAAGAATCACCAACAGACATCTCGGAACACCCTAGCCTAGATTCAAAAAGCCAGAAACCGCCACTGAACGACCCATTGCTAGATACTCCCTGAGCGCGAAATGTGGCGGTGTTCACCACGATTTGCCCAGCATTGCCCTGATTCAGGGTATTGGTAATGAGTTGTGCCCCATCCAGGAGTTCGATGCTATCAGATGCTACTAATTCAATCCTTCCAGAAGATCGCTCATCTTCATCGAACGTGAAGTTAAAGCTGAAAATACCACTGTTATCCCCATTGCTAGCTTCTCCCTGCGCACGAAAGTCAGTGGTGTTCACCACGATTGAGCCAACAGTGCCCGCACCCCGATCTCTAATAGTGGTACTGAGTCGTCCCCCATCCAAGAGTTCAACGCTGTTAGATGCCTCCAGTACTATGCCCCCAGAGTTCCCCTCAGCGAAGCCGTCGATTTCGCTGATAATACCGCTCCGTCTGCGGCTGCTTTCTCCTTGAGCGCGAAAGATAGCAGTATTCACGACAATTTGCCCAGTATTGCCCTGACCAGAGTTACTGGCAGCGAGATGCGCCCCATCCAGGAGTTCGACGCTCTCAGATGCTTCTAGCAAAATTCCTCCAGAGTTCCCCACAGCGAGAAGAGATCTGACTTCACTAAAAACATTACTCGAGATACCGAGACTGTCCGTTCCCTGAGCACGAAAGGTAGTTGTGTTCACTTCTATAGGCCCGGCATTGCCCTGACCAGCGGTACTGGCATCGAGCCCTGCTCTATTAAGGAGTTCAACACTCTCAGAGGCTTCTAATACAATTCCCCCAGAGTTCCCCACAGCGTTTCTGCCAACTTCGCTAAAGAGACCTGTTCCATCCAGGAGTTGGATGCTGTTAGACGCTTCCACCACGATTCCTCTAGAGTCTCCTACGGCGTCCTCTTCGACATTGTTGAAAATGCCGCCACTGCGACCGAAAACTTCACTAGATACTCCCTGAGCACGGAAGGTATCGGTATTCACCATGATTTGCCCGGCCGTGCCCTGACCAAAGGTACTGGCCTCGATTCGTGTTCCATCCAGAAGTTCAACCAAATTAGAGGCATTGATGACAATATCGCCTGCCACATTGTCGCCCGTCGCGTCTGCAGTAATCCCTGCTATAATCTCACTCGCCTGAGTCAGGCTAAGGGTGTTAGCTAAGATGGCAATACTGCCGCCACCGTCCCCTTGGACATTAACTGTGGCTCCGGCCTCGAACAAGACATCCCCACGGGCAACATTTTCAGGAAAAGCAATCCTCTGGTTCGCGTCTAACGCAACTACCCCTGCTGCATTCAAGCCTGCTAACTGCACATCTGCCCCCGGTGCCAGAATTTGTCCGCCTTCCAGGCGAACAGCCCCCCCCAACAACGTCAGGGTTTCACCTGCAGGCACCCGTAAGCCACCCACATCATCAGGATCCGCACTCAGAACATCCAGAAAAATTGTGTAAGCTCCACTCTCTTGGCCATTATCCGTATACCCTACTAAGGGCAAGACCGACCCTGGCCCCGTCGGTATAAAGTCACTAAATGGAAAAATATCTCCCCCTGCACTTACGGGGCGGTTGTTAAAACTAGATAGACCCAAATAAAATTCCCCTGACGCGGTTACTTCTTGAGCTGGTAACGTCGATTGAAACCCTACATCATCATCATTGCCAATAATCCCCAGTCCGTTTTCATCAAACAGGAAAATAATTGTATCCACATCGGTTCCGCCGACCGTGCTCGCCGAAAAGGAAGAACCTGCGGGCAGTAAGAGTCTGTACAAATCAACATCATTATTCTCGGCGAGTTCGCCCGTGATGGTGTTGGGTACCGGTGCTCCTGCATCATTAGCAACTTGAGCTGTATCTAGTAAAGGCCCTGCATCAGCGACTTCAGTGATGTTTCCTGCTGTAAAAGAAACCGGTTGACTACGAACCACAATGTCCCCTGGATTTTGCCCAACTTGCAGACCTACCGGTCGGCTAATTGTAAGCAAAGGCGGAGCTGTTGGATTAATAGCGTCAAATTCATACTCGTCAAATAAGACGCTGTCGGCGGTACTGGCGAAAAAGGAACCGCCCACATCTAAGCGACTATTGGGGCCAAAGATAATCCCATTCGGATTTAACAGAAACATATTTGCATCGCCCAATACGCCTAACGTACCGTCTATTGCTGAAGAGATTGCACCGGTTACTCGACTAAAAATGTTCTCGATCCCAATGCGGTTGTCGAAGTAAACCCCTCGTCCTTGCTCAACATTGAATTCGATAAAGCTATGAAACAAGTGGGAGCCTCTGACAGACCCACCATCAACGATGTCTACAGATAACCCATCGATAGCTTGATTGGTAATGATTCGAGAATTTTCTGCTCCCAAACTGTTATCAGGAACAATGTTGCTTTGGGCTAATGCAGGTGTGACTAGAAAAACACTAACTCCAGAAGCAAAATAGCTAATGAGGTTAAGGTACCAAGACCAATGGTTTAAAGGTTGACTCATCTTATATCCTCTACTCCTGGAAGTTATGGTGATTCCCAATCGCTTTGAATACAGTGTTTCTCTTGCTATTTCCCGATACTCTGTCTAAATCACAAATGCTTCGACTATAAACATGTTGCCAAACATTATTTTAATATCAAAGCTTTCTTCGGGTAAACCCTGCAATCGGTTTGATTTATATATTTATTTCGAGGCCTTGACATGGTGAATTGTAGTGTCTCGCCCTTAAATAGAATGTCTAGCCACTAACTTGGATTTACCCAAGCTGCTGTACCCAGCTGATTTAAAGGGACATTAGAGTGTGAGAGCTGCTCACTAAGGTCTTAAGCCTGGTCAAGTGCTTAGTGCAGGAGTGAGCGATCTTGCTGGTAGGGCAATGGCTCGGCATAATCTAGTAGTGCTCACCCTTTCATGTAACGCCTCAGTCCTTGGTCTGACTGGGTTTCCATACCACTTAATGTATATAAGTCGAGCTTAGTTTCATACTCATCCGAAAAAAGTGACGTCACTCTGCATAATTTCTAGAAACTCGCCTGATAGGTCAATAGACGCTTACAGAAAATCTGTTTGAAGCATCTGATATCTACTAACTCATCCTGTAAGGGGGCTGGTCCAGGCCTCTACTACTGAAATAGATACGATCAATTTCATTGTTGTTTAGTTTTGAGGTGTAAAAATGGTGATCGCATCTGGCTCCAAACAACCTATATTTTGGGCTTCTAGAATTATTCAACCTGGAAGAATAGTCAGGCCTCGAACAAGGAGCAAATATCTGAAGTGTTTGAGTTGTTTCTTCGCGGTGATTGGTGGTGTGCTAGTAGCCTCAAAAACAGGCGTTAGCAGCTATGGCTTCTTGTTTCTGGCAATGAGTTCTAGTCTTATGCTAATAGCTAGTTTTTGGGAAAGAGATAAAAGTATGATGTACTACTCAGGCTCAATCTTCTTTTTTGTTGATTGCTTAGGGGTTTATCGATGGCTACTATCTTAGTCTTTCTTTTTAATCATAAAAAGATATCGATGATTTGCCAGAATCTATTGTCAAAAATATTAGGTCTTTGCATAAAACTTGAAATCGTACCTGATAGTTCAATAAAGATAGAACAACTTTTCAATACTTGTGTGCTATTGTCCACGCTGCTAGGAAAATCAAACATAACAGTCTGTCTGGTCATTTAGCCTTCCTCCAATTTGGAGACTTCTAACAAAATGAAAATCGCAATCGTTGGTGCAGGTATTTCTGGCCTGCTGACCGCCTACCTGCTTAAAAAGAAGCAACCTAATGCTTTAATTACCCTATTTGAGAAAAGCGATCGGGTCGGCGGCAATGTTCACACTGTTGATGTTGCGGTGGGCCAGTCTAGCAATCAGATCCGCTGGGCTGACCTAGGAGTCAATGACTTCAATGTCGTCACCTACAAAAATATTACAGCCCTGATGAACGAATTGGAGGTTACCTATAAGCCCATCGAAGATTCTGTTTCTTACAGCACCATGGATGGGACAATTTCCTATGTCATTGATCCGGACTACCAAGCGGGCTCTAACCATGCCACGACTATGCCACCGCTTGTGCAAAAAGGCTTAGATAACTTTAGTAAACAAGCACCCATTGATTGTCAGGATCCTGCATTTTCTGAGTTTTCAATTGCTGACTATATCCACTATCGCAACACCTACAACCCTGACAACGATCCTAACTTTTACCCAGTGGAGTTTGTTCAGTACAATCTCTATCCCCGTATCAATGGCATGTATTTTGTTCACGATACGATGCCCTCCACCATGTCGTTTGTTGCAATTATGGGCTACTACTCGTTGCAGGAAGGTTTTGGGAGTGCGCCACCAGAGCGGGTCTATGTTGAAGGTGGCTGCCAGACCTGGGTCAATGCCCTTATGGACAGGCTGCTTGAGCAAGGTGTAGCCGTTGTTCACAATGCCCAAGTTCAAGTGTTTGCGAGTCCCGATGGGGTTGACTTGTTGATTAATCACAACAGTTTTGAGCATTTTGATGCTGTTGTGATGGCTTGTCATGCTTCAACCGCTCTTAAGCT
>CALBPH010000363.1 GCA_937899365.1 uncultured Leptolyngbya sp. | reverse complement strand
GAGGCCGAATCCTCCGAAGCGGGTGAAGCAGTTCCCAACGCCCCTGAAACGCCCGCTGTTCCAAACAACGCGGCCCCTGTCGATCCCCTAGCGCCCCCCCTACATCCCACAGGGGCACTTACCGTGACCCTAGACGACATTGATCTAGAGTTACGCGGTATCTATCGGGGCGGTGTAAACGGTCAGGTTGTTGTTGGTGGCAGTTTGTTTTTAGGGGGCCCCCAGCTAGGAGGGGTGGTAGAACTGGCCGATGGCAGCCTATTCCTTGGAGAAGGTAATACGGGGGAGCCCGCACCAGCCCAAGACGTGTCTCTGTTTATTCCACGGTTTGAAAACTTTAAAATTACCCTGGCTGACAATCTACAAATCCAGCAAAGTAACCTGCTCAATGTTGTTGCCGAAGGCGATTTACGGATCTCAGGGCCGCTGCGACCCTTTCGAGCCATTGAGCCAGAAGGGACGATTCGCCTGCGCTCAGGTCGCATCAATATTGTTACCACCACATTTCGCCTAGCCGGGCGCGATAATATCGCCCGATTTTTTCCAGAACGGGGTCTGGCCGATCCGTTCCTTAGCGTGCGGCTGCGCACCTCCGTGGCCGAAACCCAGCGCAGCAGTAGTGTGGTGGAAGCGACAGCATTTGCATCGTCTGAGGTTGCTGATACATCGGTGGATCCCTTCCAGGGCGCTACAGGGTTAGAAACCATTCGCATCCGAGCTAACTACGAAGGCTCTGCGAGTAATCTCCTAGACAGTTTGTTTGTCTCCGACATTAGTGACACGGTGATTGAACTTTCTAGTTCTCCACCACGTTCTAGACAAGAAATCATTAACCTGCTGAGCGGTAGCTACATAGCGGCCCTACAGTCAGGCCAGGGGGTGATCAATTTCTTTGGGGGGGCCCTACTCAATCGCTTGCAAGATTTTGTCAGTAGTACCCTTAATCTCAGTGAGTTTCGTCTCTTTCCCGTGACCGGGGCCTCCCGGTTTGCTAGCGAAGACAACAGTGGTTCCACCCTAGATATCGCCACCGAAGTTGGTTTTGATGTCACAAATAACGTCACCCTATCCCTAGTAAAAATCTTGACCGATAGCACACCCACAGAATTTAACCTGCGCTATCGACTGACGGACGAGTTTACAATTCGAGGTACGACCAATTTCGACGATCGCAATCGAGTTTTGCTAGAGTTTGAAACAAGATTCTAGGGACGATGTCCTATCTTTAGACAGAGCTTTTCATAAATTTATCAAATTGCTCGTGAACCACTTAAATGGTGTATCTATACTGATAGCTAGTCAAAAGAAACGAAATAAATCAAAGAAAGCTCTCAAAATAGCCCAGTTCAGACTCTAAACGGCTACGGAACAGTCCTGAGTGCGCCCAGGCACCTGATTTACCCAAGTTTTACCATCCGCCCATTTCCTATGAATCAGCTCATATCTCGGCTTACTCGTCCCGCCCTCGCTACGCTACTTGCCCTATTTGGTTGTGGCTGGACGGCCCGTGCCGTAGATGCCCAGGCCTTGCTACCCTACACGCTGCCCCTAGACGAAGAGCGGCTGACGGCCACCGGGCTCACCCTGGCCCAAGAGGCAGCCCAGCTGGCCCAGTTTCAACAGTACGACGAAGCCCTAGCCCGGATTCAGCTGGCGGCCCAGCTGGCCCCCCAGGATCCACAAATCCTGACATTGCTGGGTAGCTTACATTTGCAGGTTGGCGACAGTGCCGCAGCTGTGGCGGCCTTAGAAAATGCTAAAGCCATTAACAGCGATGACCCGGTTATTTGGTTTAGCCTAGGCTCGGCCTACTTTAGCGAAGCCAAGTATCTACAGGCCGCTAATGCGTTAGAAAAGGGCGTTAGCCTGGAGCCGGGCAATTCGGGAGCCCACTTTGACCTAGGTAACGCTTACTACAAGCTCAATCGCTATGAAAAGGCAATTGACCAGTATGAAACTGCGGTGAGCTACAACGAACAGTTTTGGCCTGCCATTAACAATATTGGTCTTGTGCTCTATGAAATGGGCAAGCTAGAGCCCGCCATTGAGCAGTGGGAACGGTCTTTAGAAGTGGCCGATGAAGAGCCAGAACCTACCCTAGCCATTGCGGCCGCTCGCTATGCTGCCAATATCAATCGTCCTGCGGCCATAGAATCAGCCACGGCTGCCCTGGAGCGCGATAGCCGCTACGCAGACCTAGACTTCTTAGAAGACAATCTTTGGGGCAATCGCTTATTAAGTGCCACCGAAGCAATGTTTGGTACCCCTGGACTGCAAGACGTTCTCTCTGGCTTATAGGCCCGAGGTTACAAATCTGTTGTCTCAGATACTCAGATATTAGTTCTTTTAAGAAATGTACTATCGCCAGCTTTCATTAGTACATTTGAATTAACATAGCGTTGTTCACGCTAGCTCTACCTTAAAGATTGGGACGATTTGCCACGCTAAAAATTAACCCGATAGAGTTTGGGATCGCTTATTTGGCATTATCCATTTACGAGCTCAAACTCTATTCACCAATCATTGCCTTAACGTCATCGACAAACTTTTGGTGATCCACAATGGGCTTTGAAATGTAGCCATCGGCTCCACTCTGTTGTAGAAAGTTCTCCCGATCGCCATCCATGGCGTGGGCGGTGACCAAAATAATTGGTAGCTTGGCGGTGGCGCTATTGGCTTTTAGCATCTGGGTAATGCGGATGCCGTCCACGGGTTTCCCCTGATAAATACTGTGGGAAAGGGAAACATCCATTAAAATCACATCTACTTCGCCGCTTTCGGCAATTTGCATGACTTCTTCTACGTTCTCAGTATGTTTGACCCCTAAGCCACCCCGCTTGGTCAAAATCTTGGAGAAAACGCGTGCGTTGATCATGTCGTCTTCCACGATTAAAACCGTTTTCATAGGCAGTTTCGATAACACAGCAACGTTACTATAACCGGTGTCGGTCATTGGGCTAGGAAAACTAGGCCAATGAATGGTAGAGCTTGTCTAGAAACAATGACTCGGGGACGAAGGCATTCGCAAGTCTATTGAATTCTTGATCGATTTGAATCTTAACTATTGCGGATCAATGACGCTTGTGTATAAGGTACAGCATTGGTAAGGCTAAACCACGTCCAAGTTAAAACCTAGGGTTTTATCGATGGCAACCTTGCCGTTCTGGACGTGAACAACCTTTATGCCGTGGCTGATTTAGGGTATGAATCGATCCGTGGGATCTGCAATGTACCAATGCTTGGTAAACAAGATCATACCGAGACTCAGCGGCGCCAAATTTACTTTAATGCTCTCAAGGCAGCTTTCAAGGATACGAAATCATGGCAAACCAGCTAAATGCATTTTCAGATGAGCAGATTGTTATCACTTCTCTTCATACAGAGGTGCAGCGATCATATCTGGAATATGCCATGAGTGTAATTGTTGGGCGAGCGCTGCCCGACGTGCGCGATGGGCTTAAACCCGTGCATCGGCGGATTCTCTATGCCATGCATGAGCTGGGGTTAACGCCGGATCGTCCCTTTCGAAAATGTGCCCGTGTCGTGGGGGATGTGTTGGGTAAATATCACCCCCACGGCGACCAGGCCGTTTACGATGCGTTGGTGCGCATGGTGCAGGATTTTTCTAGCCGCTATCCGTTATTGGATGGTCACGGTAACTTTGGGTCGGTGGATAATGACCCCCCAGCGGCCATGCGATATACCGAGACACGGCTAGCATCCATCAGACATGAGTAGCTAATGGGGGAGATTAGAGAAGCCACCGTTGATTTTATTGATAACTTTGACAGCTCCCAGCAGGAGCCGACGGTGCTCCCGGCCCAATTGCCCAACTTGCTACTCAATGGTAGTTCTGGCATTGCCGTGGGGATGGCTACCAATATCCCCCCCCACAACCTGGGCGAAGTGATTGATGGTCTTGTGGCCTTAATTGACCGGCCCACCCTCTCCGATGAGGCTTTGTTCAAGCTGATCCCCGGTCCGGACTTTCCAACGGGCGGTGAGATTATTGATACCAAGGGCATCCAAGATGCCTATCGCACGGGGCGCGGTAGCATCCCAGTGCGGGGGATTGCCAGCTTTGAAGAAATACAGCCGGGAAAGGGGCGGCAGCGACGCAACGCCATTGTGGTGACTGAGCTGCCCTACCAGGTCAATAAGGCCGGCTGGATTGAAAAGGTGGCTAATTTAGTCAATCAGGGTAGGCTCGACGGCATTATTGACATTCGTGATGAGAGCGATCGCGAGGGCATGCGGGTGGTGATCGAACTCAAGCGAGAGTTTCAGCCCCACAGCATTTTGGCTGCCCTATATAAGATGACGCCGTTGCAAAGCAACTTTGGGGCGCTCATGCTGGCGATTAACGGGGGGCAACCGGTGCAGATGCCGCTGCGGCAAATGCTGCAGTCCTTCCTCGATTTTCGTGAAGAAACGTTAGTTCGTCAGTATACGAACGAACTGGAGAAGACCGATCGTCGTTTGCACATTGTTGAAGGGCTGTTAACGGCCCTCGACAGTATTGATGAGGTGATTGAAATTTTGCGGGCAGCTCCCGATGGTTCGACGGCCAAGGTGGAGATTTGTGACCGATTTGAGTTGAGTGAACGTCAGGCCGATGCCATATTGGCCATGCCCCTGCGCCGGTTGGTAGGTCTAGAGCAGGACAATTTACTAAATGAGTTTGATGAACTGTCTACTCTTAAGGAAACCCTGGAGCTGCTGCTCTCGGATCGTAAGGAGCGACTGAAGTCCCTTAAGAAAGATCTGAGAAAGCTCAAAAAATCCTTTGGTGATGACCGGCGAACTCGATTGCAAACCGCAAGCGAACGGGCAGAAGAAGAGGCGCGGTTGGCCAACCTTGAGGCTAAGGCTTTGGAGGAGGATACGGTGGTGGAGCTTACCCGTAAGGGCTACGCTCGTCGATTTACTCCCCGTACCTACCAGCGTCGACAGGGTAAGCAAACTCTGCCGACGACCAAGCTGACGGAGCAGGATGACATCACCATTCAAACGGAATTTGCCTGGACCACCCACAATTTGCTGGTGTTCTCCCGGGATGGCAAGGCCTACAGACTGACGGTGAATGACATCCCCATTGCCCAGCGTCAGTCCAAGGGGCAGCCGCTGTTTAATCTGCTGCCTGATTCCATTGGCAGCGATCCTGATGTGTTGCTAGCGCCGATTTTAATGGACCAGTCGGTCATGGCTCAGCAGGTGATTTTGGTGACGGCCCAAGGAAAAATCAAACGGTTGCCGATGACGGAGTTTGAGACCATGACGGCCCGTGGGCTAGTGGCGATTAAACTCAAACCGGGAGATCATTTGGCCTATGCCGTGGTGGCTGATTTGGAGCAAGATCTGATGCTGGCCTCGTCGGGGGGGCGGCTACTGCGGTTTGCCATTGACCGCGATCAGCTACCGGACACCAGTCGAAATTCCCAGGGTACCCAAGCAATTCGGGTGATTAAGGGGGAATCTGTTGTGGGCTGTGTCCCGATTCAGAACAGTAGCAAGCTGTTGCTGATGTCGACGAAAGGCTATGCCAAACGGATGCAGGTGGCTACGATTAAGCGCAGTAGTCGGGGTGGCATAGGGTCTCAGTCGTTTAAGTTTAGTCAGACAAGCGATAGTCTAGCGACGTTGCTAGAGGTCCCAGACGCGGCTGATTTTACGGTGATAACGAACGCCGATCGAGCGGCGCGTTTGTCGGTAGGTCGGGTGCCGCTGCAGGGACGGAGTCAACCGTGCGATCGCATCCTCACACCTGCCCGAGGTGAAACCATTACCGATATTCTGGTATCTATAGATCGCGTTGCTGAGTAGCGCATCCCCATTGTCTCGATACCAAATTAGGAATCAAACGTGGCCGAGGTTGTTATAGACAACGTTTATAAGACATTTCCGCGCCAGTCGTCCGATGCCAAACCATCGACGGTGCTCAAGCGGATTTATCTGGATGTAAAAGACGGCGAGTTTATGGTGCTCGTGGGACCGTCTGGCTGTGGTAAAAGCACGCTGCTCCGTCTGATTGCCGGTTTAGAAAGCATCACGGGCGGCACGATTGCCATTGGCGAACAGCAGGTCAATGCCCTCGCCCCCAAACAGCGAGATGTGGCCATGGTGTTTCAAAGCTATGCCCTATACCCGCACCTGAGCGTGTATGACAACCTGGCCTTTGGGCTGCGGCGCACCGCGGGCGATCTGCCCCCGATTGCCCGCTGGCAGCAGGCGCTGTTTGGTCTAACCCGGTTGCTACCGCCAGGGTTTCATTACTGGCCAGAACGGGAACAGGCCATTGCTAAGCGGGTGAAAACCATTGCGGAAATTTTGCAGATTAACCCGTTGTTAAAGCGGCTGCCCCGACAGCTTTCGGGGGGGCAAAAGCAGCGGGTGGCCCTGGGGCGAGCCATGGCCCGCAATCCCCAGGTGTTCTTGATGGATGAACCGCTGTCAAATTTAGATGCCAAGCTACGAACCGAAACCCGAGCCCAGATTGTGGCGCTACAGCGACGGTTGGGCACGACTACCATCTATGTTACCCACGACCAGGTAGAAGCCATGACCATGGGGGACCGGATTGCGGTGATGCACCAGGGGGTAATTCAGCAAATTGCTGCGCCCCTCGAGCTTTATCGATACCCGGCGAATCGGTTTGTGGCATCGTTTATTGGGTCACCACCGATGAACTTTCTCACGGTGCAGATTCAGCCCCGCCTAACGCTGGTCCATCC
>CALBPH010000362.1 GCA_937899365.1 uncultured Leptolyngbya sp. | reverse complement strand
ACGTCCTCCGATTCGAGAAGAGACTCGGACAACAACTCTACAGTACCAAGACCTGACTCTAGACAGCACCAATCAAATTGCTAAACGAGGCAGCGATATTCTCCCCGAACGCACGATTGAACTATCTGAAAAAGAAGCTCAGATTCTTGGCTATCTGATGCGACATCCGGATCAGTTGCTGACTCATCAACAGATTTATGATGCTGTCTGGGGTACGAGCACTCAGCCTAGTAGCAATGCCCTAGCGGCTCAGATGCGTTTGTTGCGACGCAAGGTAGAACATAATGACGAGGTGATTTTAATCCATACAGTGTACGGCAAAGGGTATCGATTTGGCTCTCCCAATGATCGTTACTAAATCACGAGTACTTAAAAGGAAAGACTATGAAGGTTCAAAAAATTGCGGCTTTTTCGGATGGAAATATGGGTGGAAATCCTGCTGGGGTTGTAATCTCTGAGCAGCATCCTAGTGATATAGAGATGAAGAGAATTGCGGCTGAGGTTGGTTTTTCGGAAACAGCATTTGCGGCACCTGTTAACGATGCGTTTCGAGTACGTTATTTTTCTCCAGAGTCCGAAGTCCCGTTTTGTGGCCATGCCACCATTGCCCTGGGGGCAGCGCTTGCCCTCAAACAAGGTGACGGGATATTTCCATTGATACTAAACGAGGCTGAAATCACCGTTGAAGGTTGCCAGCAAGATGGAGTGATTTCAGCTGCACTGCAATCGCCACCCACACGTAGTGCGGAAGCATTACCTCAGCTAGTGGCCGACACCCTAGAGATATTTGGGTATACCAATGATGATTTAGCTCCCAATATTCCACCAGCTCGTATCAATGGTGGTGCTGAGCACCTGGTGTTAGGACTGAAAACGCGAGAGGCGCTTGCTGCCATGCAGTATGATCTGGCAGCGGGTCGAGAGCTGATGAATCGAGAGGGCTTAGTGACCATTACATTGGTGTATGCAGAAACGCCACAACGGTTTCATACTCGTAATCCGTTTGCCTCTGGTGGCGTCTATGAAGATCCGGCCACTGGGGCGGCCACTGCTGCGTTTGCTGGTTACCTGCGGGATCTTGGATGGCCCCACGAGGGTGTGATCGATATTGTGCAAGGGGAAGATATGGGGATGAGATCGCTACTCAAAGCAGAAATATCGCCAGACCCCGGCAGCTCGATCCGTATTTCTGGCACAGCAAGACTAATGGAATCCTGATGGTCTCAATGACTGATTGCATAGGACCCATGAATTTACTGGCGTTGCTGATCCTCGGGATGATTTTATCTGCAAGAGCCTGTCAAATAGCGTGTCTAACCGATCGGTTCATCCTCCAAATCAGCAACGGCAATTTACTTGAGTAAGCTTCGAAAATTTGGAAATAAGCTTGTGAGATACTGCTGTACAGCTTTGACATCACCACATAATCGACCTTTCCCCTGACCACTATCGCCATGGGTGTTAGCCTTAAATATCTCAGTATCATTCTCAAAAAGAGTAAGATATTCAATCTTGCCACCGATGGTTTTGGGGGCCACCTCATTGTCAGATGCTTCCGTAATCTGACTCTTTTCAATGATATCTAATGCCGCTTGAAATTCAGATGGCGAAAGCTGAACTGTAAGTTCATTAAGCTGTGTGCTGTAGCTATTGACAACAACATTGGCCTCGTCAGGCGTAACAGAGATCGTATAGCTTCTGTGATACCGAGGCGGGACAGATGCATCGCGAAATCGATAGACAATTTTAGTAACGGGCATAGGGTCTAAATCGAGACACAATCAAGTCGTTAAATATTGCTGTATGTCTCGATTCTAGCTAACCGACAAGATCTAGCTAACCGACAGGCTATCCATCTTAGCGATTTGCTAGGAAAGTCGCTTTTAGCGCTTATTCAGTTGCGGGCATATCATCGCCGTGGTCCATGCCACCGTGGTCCATACCGCTATGGTCCATCATCAGTTCCATACTGGTGGGACCAGCCGCTTTGATGCCCATGGAAACCAAACCAGAGGTTAGCAGCCCCATGGAAACTAGCCCCGTGGAAATCACACCCATGGAAATAACGCCGATGGAGACGATGCCATGAGAAATAATCCCAATCGCAACAACACCATGGGCAGAAACGCCAACGGAGACAATACCGCTTGAGCAAATCCCCATGGAGAAGAGCTTCTTTTTGGGTGGGGCGAATGGGGTGGAGGGGGTACTATCTGTCACGGATCAATCCTAAAATACCCCAGTGATGTTAATTCGCCAGGTTGTACCCTGTCAAAAGACGGGCTGTCATAGAAGCTAAAACTCTTGTTGATCAACCCTTAACGCCACTGCTGATTTCGCTGGGGACGATGTAGCGCTGCATAACAATAAAGAAGAGCAGGATAGGAGCGGTGGCAATGACGGAGCCTGCTGCAATCAATCGCCAGTCAAGGGAGAAGCTGCCTGCCAGACGGGCAACGCCCAGGGGCAGGGTATAGTACTCGGGTCGATTGAGAACGAGCAATGGCCAGAGAAAGTCGCTCCAGGACCCGATAAAGACAAAGATAGCTAAGGTTACTAGGGCCGGGCGCACCGATGGAATCATAATGTGCCACCAGATGCCTAACTCGGTACACCCATCAATGCGGGAAGCTTCTTCCAGTTCTTTAGGGACATTCTGAAATGCCTGACGCATGAGGAAGATGCCAAAGGCGGAGGCGATGGAGGGAAAGATAACGCCCAAATAGCTATTGGTCAGCCCCAGCCGTACGGTGAGAATGTACAGCGGGATCATCACAATCTGAAAGGGAATCAGGATGGTGGCGACAATTAGGGAAAAGATTAGCTCACGTCCTCGAAAGTTAAGTCGTGCTAGGGGATAGGCGGCTAAGGAACAGAACAGCAGGTTGAGCGCCACGGTGACACCGGCAATGAGGGTGCTGTTGAAAAAGTAGCGGCCAAAGGGATTGGTTTCCCAAACTTTGACAAAGTTACTAAAGGTGGGGTCTTGGGGTAAGAAACGGGGGGGGAACTCAAAGATATTTTCGGTGCCGGATTTGAAGGCGGTGCTGACGAGCCAGAGCAGGGGTAGGAGCATTGCGATCGCAATTCCCCCCAGCAGCGCATACATCAAAACAACGTTCCACCAGCGCTGTTGCTTTAGCATCTGCCCCTTACCCAAATGTACGTTTTTGCATCAGCCAGAACCCAGCAAAGGATTCTGACTCTGGATTATCTTGAATAGCCACAAAATGCACCTGATTAGCCTGCTCTCTGGCTGCCATAAACCGCTCGGCTTCTTGCTTAAGCTCGGGTTTATTGAGACCGGCCATAATCCACGTGTCATTGCTACCTGTTTCCAGCAGCAGCTGAGAGATTTGCCCAATTTGCACATCTAAATAGGCCAGCTCCAGACCCGACATCCAACCAGCCAAGGGCAGCGCCCGCTCAGAAAAAATCAAAATACCAGGCACCATGGTGTCCGGTGAAATCCCAGGAATGGCTATTGGTATGGCTTCACCATAGCCATTTTCCCACTCTTGCTTATCGTCTTATGCCTTAGCCGGTTAGCTCTCCTTTGCCCATCGTTCCCCCATCAAAGCATCGGGCAGGGGACGCGCCACTTCCACCGGTTGCACCGTAGACGCGGCTTTACTCGCCTGGTAGCCGGGCTGCTGCGGATAAAAATTTGTCTGGCGGTCATCTAGCCAGCTTTGCAGGGTGAGGGTACGGCGGCTAAGCCTGGCCGGTAACCCAAGCTCACCACAGGCGCGCTTGATCATATTTTGCATCTGATAGCGAAAGAACCGAATCCGGCTGGGCGATTCTCCCGCTTGCTCAATGGCCTCCTTGAGGGCGTCCCTAAGCTCAATGGAGTTGACCTGTTGATTAGACAGAAACTTGCTGTAGCGAACCTCGGCCCCATCGCTAACCGACTGGGCCCCATCACAGATTAAGACTTCCCACCGTTTTTTCTGGTTGTCATCTAGGACAGGTCGGGAGTAAAAGTCTAATTCCCATACGCTACCCATTAGCCCTCTTGCTCCGCCAACAGCTTACCTGGGTCAGCCGCACGTTCAGCGGCTTCTGCCATCAGCTTTTCAGGATCTTTCATAATCTCACCAGGGTACTTTTCTAGAACCTTGGTGGATAGGCTAATGCGGCCCCTCTCTTCATCTAAGTTAAGGACAACGGCCTTTACAGGCTGACCCACCTCAAAAACATCGCCAATGGAGGACACAAAACTCTTACTGATTTGCTTGACGTGAAGTAGCCCACGGGCCCCATTAAAATCGACAAACACACCAAACGGTTTAATTGCCCCCACCTTGCCATCCACCAGCTGGCCTGGGTTTAGCTGCCCCATGACAGTGGTGCGGGCCGCATTACGGTTAGAGAGCACCAGCTTGTTGTTCTCTTCGCTAACCTCTAAAAAGGCCACCGAAATCGTTTGACCCACTAGGGCTGCTAGATCCTCTGGCGGATTGACCAAATGGGAACGGGGAACAAAGCCGCGCAGACCTTCTACATCGGCAGTCACACCACCTTTATTGGTGCCCGTAACGGTGACATCCAAAATGTCCTTATTCGCTTCTCGCTGCTCTAGCTGGGACCAGACTTCTTTGATTTCCAGCTTACGGATAGACAGAATCACCTGACCGTTGGCATCCTGGTCACGGACAATCAAAAACTGCCGCTCGCTGCCAATGGGCACAGCCTCTTCGAGGGTGACGCTAGAATCTACAGATGCTTCACGGGCTGGGAGAAAGGCCGCTGCTTTGCCACCAATATCGATATAGGCTCCATCATCCAGATGGCTATCTACTTTGCCCGTAACGACCGCCCCCTTCTCGAAGTTGAAGTCATGTTGGTCTAGGGCTTTAAGAAAATCGTCAGCAGAAAAGGTCAACGGTCTATGGCCTGTCAGGACAGGCTCCCATAAAAAGTCAGTTTTTCAAGTGTAAGTCAATTTTTGCCCAGCGAAATCTGAAGTTTTAGTGGAACTTAGACACTATCGACCAATGGTTAATGCGTGGTGCTGCAGGTTTAGCGTCGGGTTCAACCTCACTTTGCAGTAGTCATCCATAAGCCTCGAACGGCTATCGGGCCGCCCCTTAGCCCCTTACCCTAGCTTCGCGTCAAATAGCTGCTTGACCTTTTCCCAGGCATCCGCCGCCGCATCAGGGTTATAGCTACCGCGACGGTCACAGAAAAACCCATGGGCGGCGCCTTCGTATTCAAAAATTTGGTGGTCAATGTGGTTTTGCTGCAGGGCGGCGCGAATCTGGTCAACGGCCTCGGGCGGGATAGACGCATCTTCGCTGCCAAAGAAGCAGTGGAGGGTGCCGGTGATGTGGGGAGTGCGGTCCAAAGCAACTGGCCCCGGACCAAAGGCGGTATCGGGAATACCGGCCCCATAGAAGGATGCGATCGCAACCGTATCGGCCAGGGTCGCCGCCAAGTAGGCCACATGTCCACCAAAGCAAAAGCCAATACAGCCAACGCCGCCAGCCTTTACCTGGGGTAGCGTTTTGGTGTAGTTAATGGTGGCCTGAATATCCCTGAGCAGCTCATCTGCGTTGGTCTTCACCTTGTACTGGCGGCCCACCTGAACATCGTCGGGGGTGTAGCCTGTCTCAAAGCCAGGGGCCTGGCGATGGTAAAGGGCCGGGGCTAGGGCCACATATCCCTCTCGGGCAATGCGCTCAGTAATATCGCGAATGTGGCCATTCACCCCAAAAATTTCCTGTAGGACCACCACTGCACCCCATGGCCCGTCACCGTCGGGCATCGCCACGTATACGGGCAAGGTTATATCACCGCTGTTCACCTGAACGGTCCTGGTCTCAATGGTAGGAAGAGTCATGGCCTGGGCTGGAAAGTTAGTGTTGACATTCACCGCCCCTATTTTGCCGCTCTAGCGTTCCTTTGTCGCCCCTGGGCGGTCTAGCGCGGTCCAAGACCTAACGCGATCTATCTTTTTGTATGGCGTACGACCTTATTCTTTAAAGTTTTGTATCCTATGCCAGTTAAATGACAATTGTCACATCTCAAAACCCGGTTTCGCGAGTAACCTCTATGTAATGTTGGGTAGCCTGGTTGTGGTTTGCACTATTTCTAGGTAACCAAACCACGTCCAATTTTTCCGTTAGACGGCAACTGAGCGCGATCCATGGTGCAATTTCATATTCAAACCGATAGCGAAATTCCAGCCTCTACCCAGCTTTACGACCAAATTTGGTTTGCGATCGCATCCCGCCAATATCCACCTGGCTATCGCCTACCCAGTACGCGTCAGCTGGCCATGCAAACCGGTCTCCACCGCAACACCATCAGTAAGGTGTACCGCCAGCTTGAAGATGCCGGCGTCGTTGAGGCCCAGCCCGGTTCCGGGATTTACGTGTGCACCCAGGGCAGCGTTGAAATCGATAAGCCCCGCTCCCCCTTACTCGCCCAGTTTCCCAAGGCACAGGAACTCGTAGAAAGTAGCCTAGATGAGCTACTGCGCCAGGGCTGCTCGCTCCACCAAGCCCGCGAACTCTTTCTCGGTGAAATCGACTGGCGCTTACGCTGCAGTGCCCGAGTCCTCGTCACCACCCCTCGTCAAGACATCGGTGCAGGGGAACTGATGGTGCGAGAACTAGAGCAGGCCTTACGTATTCCGGTACAGCTAGTCCCCCTCGAAGAACTTGAAGACGTCCTGTCCCAAACTCGCTCCGGTACCGTTGTCACCAGTCGCTACTTTATTAACGAAGCCGAAGCGATTGCGGCCCCCAAGTCTGTACGTGTCATTCCCATTGACATCTACGACTATGCAGAAGAACTCGGGCAGCTAAAAGAATTACCCAAAGATACCTGTCTCGGTCTTGTTAGCCTCAGTTCCGGTATTTTACGAGCGGCGGAGGTATTGTCCTACAGTCTCCGGGGTGACGAGATTCTAGTTATGACCGCCCAAACAGAGGATGACCAAAAACTCTCTGCCGTTGTGCGCAGTGCCCAAACCATTGCGGCCCTCGACAAAGCCAGTTTTCCCGCCATTAAAGAGGCACTTCAGGCCGCAAGAGAAGATATCATTCGTCCGCCAAAAGTCTTCTGTTGCGAAAACTACATCGGAGAGAAGTCCATTGAGGTGCTCAAGCGAGAATTAGGCTTAGATTAATGCGACTGCCAGGTATAGCTAACGCTGTCCAAATACTGGGTTGCCTGGATCTGTTTTCTGAGTAAGTCTACCTGGCTGACTTTAGATTAGGCATCGATAAATAAGCGCTCAATCCCATGGGAAGATGCATGAAATAAAGCTTGTTCAGATGGGCTCAACTGTGATTGAATTGCTTCGATGATGGACTGAATCGCAAACGTCACCAATTCCCCATTCACGTTAGTCAGTCGGAATACCTGTATACATATAGGTAACAACTGTTTCTCAATCATGACAGTGCTATCTTCTAAAAATGATAGCCAAATATAGGCCTGAAACATATTGAGATCACGCAGACTTGAGCGTTGCACAGCTGTAGATTGAATTCTACCTTGACAACTATTGTGATTAGGATAAACAGTTAATGCCTTGTTATATACAAGCGCTGAGATTATATTCACCTTGGGTATCATTCTTTTAACCAGGGCAATCGCGTCAGGGCGCTCAGTTATCGTAGACACCATCGAACAGATTCGCTGCCAGGGCATACACATCAACTCATCTAACAGTCGAAGATACGGCGCTAGCCAAAGACATTCATAGGGATCAAGATGAGTGAGAATATACCGTTGAGTAAAGTGCATATGGGTGGTCATAAATCCCACCATGTGAAGGTTGGTCGACGAAAAATATACCGCCTTTAACTCTCGTAGCATTGGTCCCATCGTCAGCATTAAACCTTCAAATGGAGGAATTACCTGGGCCGCAGCCTCTAATCTACAAGAGTCTTCTTCAATACTATGCAAGTATTCGACCACTGGGGCAAATATAAAAGACTGCTCATAACAATCAATCAGCGCCTCATAAAGGCCACGAATCTTAGCATACAGCTCCTGCATCTCACACATCTCAGGTGGAAGACCAACTCTTAACAACAGCTTTTGCGTATCCGCAGCAGCGGCAGCACAGTCAGCAATCAGATGGTCACGGATCTGTTGAGTGGTCGCCTGACGTGATGTATCCGTCATGGCTAATCTCAGACGCTGTTCCACATGTTTTCTGGCAGGTCCTGAAATTTTCCCTAACTCAGGCAAATAACGAGCGACCCATATTTTTAGTAATTCATGGTTAGCGTCAGTGCTTTCAGGCTGAAACGATATGGGCTCATACATGCTGAAGACAATTGAGTATGTTGATCGATGAGCTACTCCGTGATCATTTGCCCACTCAGCCATGGCAAGCAAGAAGATTACGGAGCAGCTACGTAGCTTTATGCCCTACCTAAAATGGAAGATGGCTAACTAGTCGAGGCCCTTGGGCACTACATTCTTAGATTTTTCTCAATCTGGCGAAGTTTAATTCGAGCTAGCCCCAAATTTGCCTTCTCTCGATCCATCACCAAATAAAAGAAGACGCCTTCAGCCATTTCACAAATACGTATCAAATGGTATTGATCTGCAAGGGTAATTAAAATATCTTCAATGGGTGCCGTAATGGCTAGACCATCACGGGCCCTATTTTTAGCCTTAATCACTTCGGAATTAAGAGCAATAGCCTGCTCCAGCTTTGAAGCAGGAAAGACATTGTCATTTAGGCTCGCTTGCCCCAAAGAAAAACCGGTTGCCCAATCTCCGAGAGCAGCACCGATTGTGCCATCAATAGACAAGGCACTTTTAATAGACTCGTTAATATTATCCATCTAAGACCAATAACCTCGGTGAGATTTAATTACGCTAAACACAATCAATGTGCTTAGCCTGACCATAAAACCAAACAGAAAAACTTCAGAATAGTCTGCTCACCATGAGTTAGCAGAACCAACGCAGTTCTGACAAAACAACAGGATAAACACACTTAATGGTTAGCCAAAGAGATAGATAACACTCTCTTTG